>JAUYJB010000122.1 GCA_030688605.1 Hyphomicrobiales bacterium | reverse complement strand
CCCGCCTCGAGCAGCTTGATATTGACGTCGATGACGCTCTGGTTCTTCTTGCCGAAAGTGCGCGCGATCTGTTCGCGCGCCAGCGGGAGATCGAAGCTGTAAATGCTGCACAGCATGCCGAGCGCGAACATGTTCTTGCCGCGCCGCGGGTCGGGCACGAGCTTGAGGCACTCCGCCTCCATCGGCACCTCGTGCAGCCGATAGCCGGCGGCAGTCACCTCTGCGCAGACGCTGGCATAGGAGGCGGCGATATCGGCATCGGGATCGCTGCGCCATTTATCCTCGAGCAGGATGATGCATCCGGGCTCAAGCTCGCCACCGCCCACCCGGCTCAGGAGCACCTGCTCGTTGAAGCCGATGACCAGATTGGCCCCGTCGCCGCCGTTGGTGACGCGCTTCGTGGCGACGCGAATGCGGTTTCCGCTGGCTCCGGCGATGCTGCGCGCCGGCGGCTGAATCTCGGCCGGGATGATCTCCACCGTCCAGACGCCGTTTCCGGTCCGCGCGGCAAGCGCACCGAAGGACTGGCCGCAGCGCTGCGCGCCTTCGCCGGAATCGCTGACGATCTCGACGATGTGCTCCTTGACGGTTATGGCCCGCTCCCGCTGCGCACGTGCCCCCTTGCGCGTTTTCGTAGCGGGAGCGGGCCTTTCGGCGTCCTTCGCTGGGCGCCGCCGCGTTTGGGGTCGATCTAGTTCCTCGGTAACCTTCATTTGCCGGATCCCATCGCTTGCTATCCGGCGAGCCGGATGCGCGAATAATTCTTCTCCTCGACATCGATGCCGAACAGCGTGCCGCTGCAATCGGTCCGCGCGGGCCGGTAGACGATCTCGCTGTCGCGGATGCCGAGATAGGTCTTGATGCTGCGCGCCGCCCGGCGGCCCGCGCCCATGGCCAGGATCACCGTCGCCGCGCCGGTGACGATGTCGCCGCCGGCATAGACGCCGGCCATCGAGGTGGCAAGGGTCTCGTCAGCGACGATATAGCCCCATTTGTTGAGCTTCAGCTTCGAGGTCTGGCCGAGGATCGGGTTTGCCTTGGTGCCGATCGCATAGACCACCATGTCGGTCTCGAACTCAAACTCGCTGCCTTCGATCGGCACCGGCCGGCGGCGGCCCGAATCGTCGGGCTCGCCCAGCTCCATGCGCTGGCAGCGCATGCCGCGCACATTGCCGTCGCCGTCGGCGAGTATCTCGATCGGCGCGGTCAGCCAGTTGAACTCGATTCCCTCTTCGATCGCGTGGTGCAGCTCCTCCTCGCGCGCCGGGCATTCCGCCTCGGTGCGCCGATAGACGCAATAGACCTTCTCCGCGCCCAGGCGCAGCGACACCCGCATGGCGTCCATGGCGGTGTTGCCGGCGCCAATCACGGCAACCCGCTTACCCATCTTGAGCGGCGTGTCGAAATCCGGGAATTTTCCCGCCATCATCAGGTTGCAGCGGGTCAAGAGCTCGTTGGCGGAAGGCACGCCGTTGAGCGACTCTCCGGGGATGTTCATGAACGCCGGCGCGCCGGCGCCGGTGCCGATAAAGACGGCATCGAAGCCCATCCCGTCGCGCATCTCTTCGATGGTGAACAGGCGCCCGACCAGCGTGTTGCATTCGATCTTGACGCCGAGCCGCTCCACATTGGCGATTTCCGAGTCGATCACGTCGTTGGGCAGGCGGAATTCGGGAATGCCGTAGCGCAGCACGCCGCCCGGTCTGTGCAGTGCCTCGTAGATGGTGACGTCGCATCCGGCCTTGGCCAGGTCGGCGGCACAGGCCAATCCGGCGGGACCCGAGCCAATGATGCCGACCTTGAAGCCGCTGGGCTCGATATAGGGCGGGGCGTTCCAGCTCTCCTTGATCGCCTCGTCGCCGATCCAGCGCTCCAGGCGGCCGATGGCCACCGGCTGCAGCGTATCACCGACCGGGCAGACGCCTTCGCACTGGCTCTCCTGCGGACACACCCGGCCGCAGATAGCCGGCAGTAGGTTGGCGCTGGAGATGATGTCGTAGGCGCCGCGATAGTCCTTCTCGCCGATCTTGGCGATGAAAGCCCGAATATCGATGCCGACCGGGCAGCCGGCGATGCAGGCCGGCTCCGGGCATTCCAGGCAGCGGGCGCATTCGTGCAGCGCGTCTTCCAGGCTGAAGCCGCAGGCGACCTCGCGGAAGTTGGTGATCCGTTCGTCCGCCGGCTGAACCGGCATCGGCGCCCGCTCCTGCGGAATGGTCCGGATCGTCCTCTTGGCCATGGTCACACCGTGTTAGAGCGGTTTCCGCTCAAGCCGTCTGCGGCACCTGCTCGAGCCGTTTGCAGTTCTCATTCCAACGCTCCATGGCCGTCCGCTCCTGCGCCTTGTAGGCGCGCAGCCGGTTCATGAGTTCGTCGAAATCAACGTCGCGGCCGTCGAAATCCGGACCGTCGACGCAGGCGAATTTCATCTCGCCCCCGACCCTGACGCGGCAGCCGCCGCACATGCCGGTTCCGTCGACCATGATCGGGTTGAGGCTGACCATGGTCTTGATGCCGTGCGGGCGGGTCGTCTCGACGCAGGCCTTCATCATGACCGGCGGGCCGATGGCGACGACCTCGTCAATGTCCGGGTGCTCTTCGATCGCCGCTTTGAGCCCCTCGGTGACGAGCCCCTTGATCCCGGCCGAGCCATCGTCGGTGCAGATGATGAGCTCGTCGCACACCCGGCCGAACTTTTCCTGCCAGAAGATATGCGCCTTGCTCCTGAAGCCGATCACGCCGATGACATAGGCGCCATTCTCTTTGAAGGCGCGCGCCTGGGGAAATACCGGCGCCACGCCGAGCCCGCCGCCGACGCAGACCACCTTGGTTGCCTCGGTGACATGGCTCGGAGCGCCCATCGGACCGACCAGGCCGAAGAGCGCGGTGCCGACCCGACAGTCGCGCTGCATCTGTCTCGTCGACTTGCCAACCGCCTGCACGACCAGCGTCACGGTGCCGGCCTCGCGGTCGAAATCGGCTATGGTCAGCGGGATTCGCTCGCCCTGCTCATGCGGGAGGGTGATGACGAACTGGCCCGGATGCGCGGCTCTGGCCATCGCCGGGTGACGGACTTCCAACAGAAACGTCGTATCGGAGAAGTCCTGTCGGGCGACGATCCGAAAATCGGACATGGCGTCAGCGTCTCGGCTGCTTCTGTGTATCGGCAATGCGCATCTTCGCCTCAGCCCACGTGCGTGGCGGCCGTTCCTTGGAGCGCATCCCTGCTGGCAATTTCGAATCCATCATAGCGGGCAAGGATTAGCCAAATCTTGACCTCAATCAAAGCGGCTGTCGATCATCGCGCGCAGCGTGGGCGGTCGGTAACCCGGCGGTTTCACGGATTTCACGGTGCCTTGAAAAGCGTTGAGATTCCACGATTTTGCTGCCCTAAACCGCACCGACTCGCCGGCTCTTCAGCCTTGGCGGCAGGGTTGCCGGCAGCGGGTGGATGCGCGCAGCGGCTTTCTCGCCGCTCATGCGCGATTTGTCCAGGCTTTCCGCGGCCAAAGGCAATTTGTCGCAGCAGGGCGCGCACGCCTCGCGGCGGAATGGCATCAATGAACGTCGAGTGGCGCGACCTCGGCGATCAACCGGTCCATGTCGAGGATCCAGGCGCGGTGGCCGGAGACGTCGATCAGGCCGTCGTCGGCCAGGGTGCGGATGGTCCGTGACAGGGATTCGGCGCGCACGCCGATCATCGCCGCCATGTCCTGGCGCGAGATCGGCAGGTCGAGCAGGATGCGCCCGTCCGCTTCCACGGTCGCGTAGCGATCCTTGAACAGCAGCAGCAGATGGGCGACGCGGGTGCGCAAATTCAGCCGCACCGCCTCGTAAAACCGGTTTTCCGCAATGCCGAGCTCACGCGTGGCGCGGCGCAAGAACTCGATCCCCAGGTCGGGATTGTCGCGCAGCAGAGTGCGCATCGAGTCGGCATCGAAAAAGCATATCTTGCTGGTGCGCAGGACTTCCGCACTGGCGCGGTGAGAGTCGCCGGCGAGAAACGGACGATAGCCCAGCGAGTCGCCGTCGGTGGCCAGATGCAGCAGCACGGAATTCCCTTCCGGATCCTCCTTGCGGACGCCGACCAGCCCTTCGGAAATGAAATAGACGCCGCGGCAAGCGTCGCCCTCGTAAAACACCGTTTCCCCCGGCTGGTAGGCACGGCACAACGCCTTCGCGCATAGCTCCGCAAGCTCTTCCGGTCCCAGAACGCGCCATTCGCTGCGCTCCAGAATGTCGTTGGGGAAACAGCGCCCGACACGTTCCCGCTTGGTGTCGGCGCGGGTCTCGTTCTCCATTCTGGGCATGATCGTCCCCCTTTCGGGTCAAACGCCGTTGGCTTGCGATCTACGTACAAACTCATTCTAACACCGGTAACACGCGCCTAACATTAGGATGTGGGAAATCGCAAACGAAATGCAACGCCGCCAGACGTCCCGGCGGCGGGTCCGTCAAATCCGCTCCCTGGCGGCGGGTCGCATTGGGGGTGCCGTTTCTGACTTAGATCATCGACGCTGCGGCACTTCCGGGCAATTCCTTTTCCGCGTGCAGGATGAAAAATTCGCCCGCACCCTGCCTGCTGAAGAATTCGCGGGGGATGGCATGGATTACGATCAACAGATCGTTGCTGCCAAGCATTTGCTCGAACGTTATGGCGCCGCCGCATCCGACGAAGCGAAGCTGCGGGCGCTGGAGCTGCGTCATTCCGGGATACAAGATGCGGCGCGGTTCTGGTTCAAGGTTGCTGCCCTCGCCCACGGCAAGGTCTCCCCTCAGGACCTGGCGGCCGACAACGTAACGACCGGCTCTCCGAAGATACAGTAAGCCGCCGTAAGAGGTGCCGCCGCCGGCTCGCGGCGACCTGGAGCGGCGCAGGCTGACTCGCTGTCCGGCTCGGAACCTTTCCGCGCAGTGAGCGAATTTCTTTCCGATACTTGTTCGAGAAGCTGCGGAAAATCCCTGAAAACAATTGTCGGGACATTCCCGCGGCGTTAACAGAAGGCGAACAAAGGGCTTTCGGGCCGATTGGCGCCGCCCGGCTCATTGCCGAGGCTGGACGGGCTGACAGCCCCTGGTCGGGGCGCACCGTCCGGCGGCTCTGCGGCCGAAAGAGATCCGGCTTATGCTCGTGCTCACCATGGAGGCTGATGGATGCATTTGGGAATTCTGACCGGAGGAGGCGATGTTCCCGGTCTCAATCCGGCAATCAAGACGGTGGTCAGGGAGGCGGCGCGCCACGGAGGGCGGGTCACCGGCTTCCGGCGCGGCTGGGCGGGGCCGCTGAACTATAACCCTGCGGACCCCGAGGGCTCCAAGCATGCGATCATGCCCTTGTCGCCGGAGGCCGTGCATGCAATCGACCGTACCGGCGGCACAATCCTGCACACCTCGCGAACCCAGCCCTCCAGGATACCGTATAGCGAGCTGCCGGACTTCCTCAAACCCGCCTACTCGGTAAGCGACGAGAAGGAAAAGGTCGATTGCACCGCCCATGTGCTGTCGGTTCTCGAAGCGCTCAAGATGGATGCGCTGATTGCCATCGGCGGCGACGACACGCTGTCCTACGCCGCGCGGCTGCATAATGAAGGCGCGCCGACCATTTGCATCCCCAAGACCATGGACAACGACGTCTATGGCACCGACTACTGCATCGGCTTTTCCACCTGCGTGACACGCTCGGTGGAGCTGATACAGCGCCTGCGCACGCCGGTTGGCAGCCACGAGCGCATCCTGATCGTCGAGCTATTCGGCCGCAATAGCGGCCAGACCGCGCTGATGGCCGGCTATCTCGCCGATGTCGACCGCACCTTGATCTGCGAGGTGCCGTTGGACCTTGAGAAGGTGACAAGGCTGCTTTGCGAGGACCGGCGGCGCAACGTTTCCAACTACTCGGTTGCCGTCATATCCGAAGGCGCGTCGGTCGAGGGAGGCGACATCGTCGAAACCGGCGAAGCCGACGCCTACGGCCACCGCAAGCTCGGCGGGATCGGCATGGTCCTCGGCGACTACATCCAGAAGCATGCCGGCGTCGGCATCATGTATCAGAGCCTGGCCTATCTGCTGCGCGCCGGCGCCCCCGACGCGGTCGATCTCATGGTGCCGAAGAATTTCGCGACCATGGCGGTGCAATGCATCCAGGGCGGCACGACCGGCCTGATGATGGCCGTTCAAGACGGCAAGTACGCGACCGTGCCCGCCGACATGAGCATCAGGGGAAACCGCAGAGTGGACGTCGAGACGATGTACGACGCGGACGCCTACCGGCCGCAGATCGCCCGCCTGCACGGCATGCCCATGCTCTTGCGATGAAGCCGGCCGGAGGCCGGAGGCGGCCGCGGCGCGGCGCGTCAAGTCAGGTAGAGAGGCGTGTAAAGCTGCGCCAGCCGCTCCTCGAGGCTGAAATAGCTGATGGCGCCACTGTCGAGGAGAAACTTTTCCTCCGGATTCGAGAACACGAACTCGCCAAGCACCTCAAGCCCGCCGATATGCTCCGACCCGTGATCGATCATCGAATCGCCACGCGCGCGCGGCATGAAATAGAGGTTCAGCGTGCCCCCCGTCTCGTCTTTGGTCGCGATGAGATTGGCCGTCACGCCCCCTAAACGGCGCTTGTTCTGCTTTGCCCATCGCTCGATCCAGCTCCAGGCCCATTCGAACACATCCTGGCGCCCTCCCCGCCACAAGGCGCCGACCAGCGGGTAGTCCTTGATCAGGCCGGCATGTCCGTCGCTGAGCGTGGTGCTGCGCGCGGCGTGCTCAAGCGGAAATTCCGGCGTATCGTACGGACGCCGACAGAAGTGGAAATGCAGGTGGTCGGGGATCGAAGCGCCGGCATTGAGGCCGTTGAAATAGCCGAAATAGCCCGGCATTCGGTCGGCGAGTTCCAGCAAGTCGCCCAACAGGCGGGAGGCCCCGTTCAGCGCGGTGCCGCGCAGAATCCACTCCTGAGATTTGTGCTCGGCGCTGGCCACGACGACGTGCATCGGCAACAGCGGAAACGGGTTCATCCAGGCAAAATAGGGGCCGAGAGAGAGGGGAATTTCATAGCCGAGCTGGGCGCCGCGCTGCTGCCAGCGGATATTGTCGCGGCACAGAAAACAGCCGCCATTCGTCGCCACGACGCCGTCGGGCGCGACCGAGCGGCCGGCGCCGTTGAAGCGCAATGCCCGCTTCGGGTTATACTGGGCACGAAAGAGCTTTTCCGCATCGCGCGGATGGGTGAAGGTGTAGCGCTGAACACCGTCCAGGCCATCCTTGATGAAACCGGATTCCAACTGTTGACGCCGCAGCTCGGTCAGGGCAGCCGGCAGACTCCCGTTGGCACTTTCGATTTCTCGCAACCGGCTGTTCAGATCTGACCAAGCGCATTCAAAGCTACACGGCTTCATACTGTACTTGACTATCCGTTCTAGATCCGGTCGGAGGCACCCACCTCTCTCCAATCAGAACGTTGCTGTCCCCATTACCGAAGCGCTAAGCCACAAAGATCGCGGCATGACGCATTGCTGGCATTAAATCGGCGCATTATAACCAGTGAACCTGCGGGAAAAGTTAAGAACTTAGCGTGCAAGCTGGCCTCGCCCGGCCAAAGCCTGCCCACATTGCACGGAAGGATACTATGCGCGGCGACACGATCATCATCGAACCACACCATCGCGCCGCCGCTGCGGCGATCATACCGATGATTGCGCCCAAGATTCAAGCCTCGCAAGGGAAATATGCGTTAACGGTCGCCGGAGAATCGGGAAGCGGCAAATCCGAAACGGCGACCGCGATCGCAGAGCTTCTCGCCGCCCGGCAGATCGCCGCGGTGATCCTGCAGCAGGACGACTATTTCGTCTATCCGCCGAAATCCAACGACCGGACCCGGCGGAAGAACATCGGCTGGGTTGGGCCGCAGGAGGTCAAGCTCGACCTCCTCGATGAGCATTTGCGGCAATTTCTCTCAGGGGCGAACAGCATTGAAAAGCCCCTCGTCATCTATGAGGACGACCACATCGACAGGGAGACCCTTGCGCTGAAGGCCGCAGCGGTCGCGATCGCCGAGGGGACCTACACGACGCTTCTGGACAATGCCGGCACCCGGATATTCATCGACCGCAGTTACCAGGACACGCGCGCCCATCGCGAAAAACGCAAGCGCGACGCCGCCGAGCTCGATCCCTTTCTCGACAAGGTGCTGCGGATCGAGCACGGCATCATATCCGCGCACAAGGCGCGCGCCGACATCGTCATCGGCAACGATTACCGCGTCACGGAGGTCAAACGTTCCTAGCGCATGATCTGGCCATATGGGACCAATGCCATGAAGGGGCTGCGGTGCACATTATCTTCCTGAATCCCCAGGGGAATTTCGACCCCACCGACTCGCACTGGGCAGAGCATCCCGATTTCGGCGGCCAGCTGGTCTATGTGAAGGAAGTCGCCCAGGCGATGGCGACTATGGGCCACAAGGTCGATATTCTGACCCGCCGGATGGAGGACAAGTCATGGCCCGAGTTCGCAGATGAGTTCGACTCCTATCCCGGCTTCGAGACGCGGCTGCGAATCGTTCGGATTCCCTGCGGCGGGCCTGGGTTTCTCGCCAAGGAAGAGCTCTGGGATCATCTCGGCGAATGGGTGCGGAACATTATCGCCTTTTACGGCGATGCGCCGCCCGACTTTGCCACCGGCCACTATGCCGACGGCGGCTATGCGGCGGCGCTATTCCGGCATGAGAGGCGAATAGAGTTCACCTTCACCGGACACTCGCTCGGGGCGCAGAAGCTGGACAAGCTCGGCACCACCACCGCCAATTATCTGGAGATGGAAAACCGCTTTCGCTTTTCCCGGCGCATCGCTGCGGAACGGGAGAGCATGCGCCGGACAAGCCGCATCGTCACCTCCACCCGTCAGGAACGCGAGGAGCAATACGCCCATCGGCTGTATGCGGGCGCCGTCGACGCGAGCGAAGCGGGCAAGTTTGCGGTCATTCCGCCCGGCGTGAACACCCGCATCTTCACTGCGGACGACACGCCCGAGGACGCCCCGGTGCACGGCGTGCTGCGGCGGCGTCTCGGCAAGACGCCGCGACCCTGCGTCATCGTCTCCAGCCGCCTCGACGAGAAAAAGAACATCATCGGCGTGGTCGAGGCCTTCGCCGCCTCCGCGGCGCTGCGCCGGCGTTGCGATCTGATGATATGCCTGCGCGGCATCGACAACCCCTTCTCCGAGATCAGACGCCTGTCGCAGAGCGAGCAGGATGTGCTGGGCCCGATCCTCGCGCGCATCGAAGCGGCGGGGCTGAGGCGCCAGGTGCATTTCGCGAACCTCGGCTCCCAGAACGAGCTTGCTGCCGCCTACCGCTACCTGTCCCGAACCGGCTCGGTCTTCGCCCTGACCGCCTTTTATGAGCCGTTCGGCCTGGCGCCGATCGAAGCGGCGGCCTGCGGGCTGGTCTGCGTGGCGACGCGCAACGGCGGCCCGTCGGAGATTTTCGAGGACGGCTCCGGCGTGCTCGTGGACCCGTTTGACGCCGATGACATCGCGCGCGGCCTCGTCGAGGCCCTGGAGAACCACCACGACCTCGCAACCCGGGGGCGCCGGCGGGTGCTGGCGAAATATACGTGGCGGAAGACGGCCGAGGCCTATCTTGAGGTCATTGCCGCGGCCGCCGGGCAAGGCGGCGATCCCGACGCTCCGGTCCCGGAACTCGACGCAAGCGGGCTGATCGAGGACTATCTGTCCCGGGAAAGGAGCCCCGGCTAGGCTTTCTGCGGCCCTGTGAGGCCGGTTGCCGGGCGAATGCTCTAAGCCTGCGCGTGAATGGCCGGCATATAATGCGATCCCTGTCCGAGCATCACGCGATTGACAACGACGATGCCGCCTTCGGTGACGTGAAAGCGCTGCCTGTCCACCTCTGGATTGAGGCCGATTTCCGTGCCCTCCGGAACCTGGCACTGATTGTCGAGGATCACGTTTTTCAAGCGCGAGCCCGCACCGATTTCGCAACCGGGCAAAGCGAGCACGCCTTCAAGGTTGCAGCCCTCACCCACCTTCACGTCGGAGAATAGAAGCGCGCTGTCGAGTTCCGATTCCTTGATGACGCAGCCGCCACTGAGCATCGAGTTTCTTGCCTTGCAGCGCTTGCCGTCGCCGACAAGCTGCGCCGGCGGCAATTGCGGCTGATAGGTCAGGATCTGCCACGCCGGATGATAGATGTCCAATGGTGCTTCGGGTGACAGTAGCTCGATATTGGCCTGATAATAGGCGTCGAGCGTTCCGACATCGCGCCAATAGGAGCTGCCGGTGGAGCGGGCGTTGCTGAACCTGTAGGCATGCACGTGATGGCCCTGGCCCAGGGCGTGGGGGATCACGTCCTTGCCGAAATCGTGGCTCGAGTTTTTGTCGGCCGCGTCACGTCGCAGCTGTTGGCACAGATAATCGAACGAGAAGACGTAAATCCCCATGCTCACCAGCGCCAGGTCCGGATCGTCCGGCATCGGCGTGGGTTGCTCGGGCTTCTCCTGAAATGCGGTGACCTTGCGCGATTCGTCGACCGTCAGGACGCCGAACTCGGAGGCTGCCGTCCTCGGCAGCGGGGTACAGGAGATCGTCATATCCGCCCGGGCCGCCACATGGGTTGCGATCATCTCGCCATAATCCATGCAATAGATGTGATCGCCCGCCAAAATCAGAACGTGCCCCGGATTGTGGCTCCCAATGATGTCGAGGGTCTGGAACACGGCGTCCGCCGTGCCCTGATACCAGGTTTCCTCATCGAGCCACTGCTGGGCGGGAACCAGGTCGATGAACTCGCCGAGCTCGGTGTTGAAGCGGCTCCAGCCGTTGAGAATGTGCTGCAGGAGAGAATGCGATTTGTATTGGGTCAGTACGGCAATCTTGCGAATGCCCGAATTGAGGCAGTTGGAAAGCGTGAAATCGATAATCCGGAACTTTCCGCCGAAGGGCACGGCCGGCTTGGTGCGCCACTCCGTCAGGACACCGAGGCGGCTGCCCCGGCCGCCGGCCAGTATCAGGGCCAGCGTATCGTGGGTCAGGCGAGAGACGAAACGGGCAGCGGTTATTGTCATTGTTCTTGCGGCTCCCTTGGTTGACGCCGTGTTTTGACGGCAATCCTATCATCCGGTCGAATGCTTCCCAACACCCGTTCAATGCCGATCCAGTCTTAATATCTTGTGGATTTGTGATCCTAACATGAAACTTTCTTCGGTCCTGACCGTTCCGGTCCCGATTGCCGCGACGTCCGTGTCCGGTCGAACGCGGCGGCCGGATGGGACGGGCTTGGGAGCGCTCAGCCGTCATAGGGTATCACTCGACCGGTGAAAGCCTTAATTGCCGACCCGCAAGATGTCCCGCGCGGCTTTCGGACTGGCAAGTCTGCGGCCGGCCACTGACGCCGCATGCGCGATCTCCCTCACCAGCGCGGCGCTATCCGGCGCCAGCGAACCATTGCGCATGTGCAGATTGTTCTCGAACCCGACCCGGACATGGCCGCCGAGAGGGATCGCACGGACAAGGCAGTCATACCCTTTGCGCCCGAATGCACATACCGTCCAGCTGGCAATGGCGCTCGTATCGGCACCGACAAAGCCATCCAGTTCCCCAGGCTCCGCCTGCTGGGATGCCGTGTAGCGACCAAGCACGAACAGCGCGTCGCCTCGGTCCTCGGGAATGATCTTGCGGCTGCAGGCGTCGGCGAAGCGGGCAAGGTCCGGGGGGTCATACAGAATATGCTGGATATGGATGCCTTCCGCCTTGGCGCGGGTATAGAAATCGCGCGCCTGCTTTTCCTCTTCGCGCCCCTCGCCCGGCCACATTTCCCTGAGCGCCACGCTTGCCGCCTCGGGGCGGCCGGCAATGATGGCGGCGGCTTGCTCCGCCGGGCTGTAGCGGCCGACGGCCTCGCTCGTGATCTGCACCAGCATGTCGCCACAGACGTCACGCACCGCTTCGATCAGCTCGCGATAGAGCCCCGGATCCAGCACATGGGCGCCGTCCGCGTCCCGGACATGAGCGTGCAGCACCGCCGCGCCCGCCGCCTGGCAGCGGGCGGCTTCCGCCGCCGTTTCCGCTACCGTGACCGGCAGATTGGGGTGATCCTGCTTGTTCAGCCGTGCTCCGTTGGGTGCCGCCGTGATAATGAGCGGTGCGTTCATGCGCGGCTGACTTCCCGAACCTCGGCGACCGCGGTGTCGATCGCTCCGGCCAAAAGCTCGACCAGGGATTCGATTTCGTCGTCGGTAATGATATAGGGCGGCGCCAGAAGGATGTGATCGCCATATTTTCCATCGATGGTGCCGCCCATCGGATAGCAGATGAGGCCGGCCTGAAAAGCGGCCTTCTTGACCCTCGCGGCAAGTCCCAGTTCCGGCGCGAAGGGCCGCTTGTCGCCGCGCTCCGCGACCAGCTCGATGCCGCGCAAAAGGCCGCGGCCGCGGATGTCGCCGACATGGGGGTGGGCGCCAAGCCGCATTTCCAGAAGCTCCATCAGCACCGCCCCTTGGGCCCGCACCCGGGCCGGCAATTCGCGCCCGAGAATTGCCTCGAGCACCGCCAACGCCCCGGCGCAGGCCGCCGAATGGCCGATGTAGGTATGCCCGTGCTGAAAGAAGCCGGAGCCGGCGGCGATGGCATCGTAAATCCCGGCTTGGCAGAGCATCGCCCCGATGGGCTGGTATCCGGCCCCCAACCCCTTGGCGATACAGGTGATATCTGGAACGACGCCGTCCTGCTCCGAGGCGAAGAGCGTGCCGGTGCGGCCCATGCCGCACATCACTTCGTCGAGAATCAGGAGCACCCCGTAGCGGTCGCAGATCTCGCGGATGCGCCGGAAATAGCCCGGCACCGCGGGCACCGCGCCGGCAGTCGCACCGACCACCGGCTCGGCGATGAAGGCCATCACCGTTTCCGGGCCCAGCCGGACGATCTCCTGTTCCAGCTCGTCGGCGGCGCGTAGGCCATACTGCTCCTCGCTTTCGCCTTCGCGCTGCTCTCGGTAGGCGAAGCAGGGGGCGATGTGCGAGGTCTCGATCAAGAGCGGCGCGAAGGGCGCCCGCCGCCGCATGTTGCCGCCGGCGGCAAGCGCGCCGAGGGTATTGCCGTGATAGCTCTGCCGGCGCGAGACGATACGGCAGCGTTTGGGCTCGCCGATTTCGACGAAATACTGCCGTGCCAGCTTGATCGCCGCCTCCGCCGCCTCCGAGCCGCCGGAGACGAAATAAACCCAGTCGAGCCCCTCCGGCGCGTGCTCGGCCAACTGCTCGGCCAGCGCCTCGGCCGGCTCGGACGTAAAGAACATGGTATGTGCGAAGGCGATCTTGTCCAATTGCGCCTTGATGGCCTCGGTCACCTCTTTGTCGCCATGACCGAGGCACGAGACGGCGGCACCGCCCGAGCCGTCCAGATAGCGTTTGCCGGCGCTGTCGAAGAGGTAGCAGCCCTTTCCGCCGACAACCACCGGCGGGCTGGCCTTCGTGTGTCGTTGGAAGACATGGGTCAAGGGGCACCTGCCTTTCGATCCGGGAGCCTCCGGCGGACGGTCCGAGTTCGCATATTGAAGACAACCAACCCGCCCAGCAGCAACAGCGCTATCACGGAGACTACATATTTCGATGGCCGGTCGCGGACCTCGAATTCGATCACGGTCACCCGGTCGGAGAGTTGAAATCCCTTTTGTTCCGCCACCGACAAGAACCCGACGTCGCTGACCTCGCCGCCAAATCCGGCCTCGTCGATGGACAGAGTCAAGCCCAGCGACGTGAGGGACGATGCCCCTTCAATCTCCTCTGGCGTGAAGATCATCAGCCGGTAGCGTTCCCCATAGTTGGTCGACCTCGTGACGGCGATCCGCATCGAACCCGGCGCGGTTGCCGCGGCGAGCGTCCGGTCGACCTCGGCAATCGGCACCGCCCGCCACTCGGGATAAACGAGCGCCAACAGCGCGCCCGGCCGGAACAGCGCCAGACACAGTGCGAGCAAGGCGACGATTTCGACGAAATGCAGCCGCCGGAACAGGAAGCCCTGGGTGGCGGAGGCAAAACACATGATCGCCAAGAGCGACGTCGCGAAAACGAAGATGCCCTGGGCCCAACTCTCCACGCCGATCAGCAACAACTGGTTATTGAACACGAACACGACCGGGAGAATGGCGGTGCGGATTTCGTAGACGAAAGCCTGCACGCCGGTCCGAATGGGATCGGCGCGGGAAATTGCCGCGGCCGCATATGCCGCCAGCCCCACCGGCGGCGTCACATCGGCCATGAGCCCGAAATAGAAGACGTAAAGATGGACGACGATCAGCGGCAGGACCAGTCCGGCCGCCTGCCCCAGCTCAACCAGAACCGGCGCCATCAGCGAAGCGACGACCAGATAGTTGGCCGTCGTCGGCAGGCCCATGCCCAACAGCAGGCACAGCACCGCGGTAAGGCCCAGGAGCATGTATACATTGCCGCCGGAAATCGCCTCGACGATTCCGATCAGGGCGTTGTTGAGGCCGGTCGACCCGACCGCTCCGACGATGATCCCCGCGCATGCGACGGCCACCGAGACCGCCGCCATGTTGCGCCCGCCGCCGACCAGGCCCTGCCAGAGTTCGGCGCCGGTCCTATGCAGCGCGCCAGCCACCGTTGCCTCGCCGACGACGGCCCGCTTGAGGTTCTGGAAGACGATGATCAGCATCAGCGAGGCGGTCGCCCAGAACACGGCGGCCGACGCCGACATCCGCTCCACCATGAGAAGCCAGACCAGCACGACGATGGGAATGAAAAAATGAACGCCGCGCAGGAATGTCTGGCGCAACCGCGGGATGTCTTCGGCGACCATGGGTCTCAGATCGAGCTTCAGCGCCTCCAGATGGGAGATCCAGAACAGCGCGAGGTAGGTGATCACCGCCGGCAAAAACGCATGATAGACGACGTCGAAATAGGAAATGCCGATGAGCTCGGCCATGATGAAGGCCGCCGCGCCCATGATCGGCGGCATGAGCTGGCCGTTCACCGACGCCGCCACTTCGATGGCGCCCGCCTTGACCGCCGGCAGGCCGACCTTGCGCATCACCGGGATCGTGAAGGTCCCGGTCGTCACGACATTCGCGATCGACGACCCGGAGATCATCCCGGTCAGGCCGCTGGCGAGGATCGCGGCCTTGGCCGGACCGCCGCGAAATCTGCCCACCAGGGCAAAGGCAAAATCGAGAAAATATCTTCCCGCGCCGGCGGTGTCGAGCAGAGCGCCGAACAGCACGAACATGAACACGAAGCTGGTGACCACATCGAGCGGCAACCCGAAGATCGCCTCGCCTCCCAGCCAGTGATAGCCGATGAGGCGCTCGAGCGACATGCCGCGGTGGGAAATCAGCTCCGGCATGCTTTGCCCGAACACGGAATATATGAGGAACAGCACGGAAATAACGACCAGCGGCAACCCCACCGCGCGGCGCGCCGCCTCCAGCAGCGCGAGCATGCCGATGCCGCCGACGATCATCTCCACCGGCACCACTACGCCGCCGACGGTGACGTTCAGAAGCACGCCTACGCGTTCGACGATGCCTTCGTAAAAGACCAAAATGTACAGGCAGGGCAAGACGCCGCAGGCGAGCAGAACATAGTCCGGCCAGCCTGCTTTCGCGCCACGCCTCGTTTTCGTCGCCCGGTACAGGAAGAAAGCCATCGCAAAGGCGAAGCCGAGGTGGATCGCCCTCGCCCGAACGCCATGGACGATCCCGAATTCCAGGATGAAGGGCAGCGGCGATGCGATCCAGATCTGGAACAGCGACCACGCTCCCGCGACCAGCGCAACGTGAAACGCTACGTGACTGGAAATCTCCGGCTCGAAATCACTGAGGCTGGGCTCGGGCATCGCCACAATACCTGCGTCCTGACCTCGCCCGTGAAGGATGGCGGGCGCGCCCGAAGCGCGCCCGCCGGGCGGCTTACATCCAGCCCTTTTCCTTGTAGTACTTCACCGCGCCAGGGTGCAGCGGCGCGGACAGACCCTCGGTGATCATCTGCTCCGGAGTCAGGTTGGCGAAAGCCGGATGCAGGCTCTTGAAGTCATCCAAATTCTCGAACACGGCGCGGACGACCCCGTAGACAACGTCTTCGGGAACAGATTCGCTCGTCACGAACGTGGCCTTGACCCCAAATGTGGTCACATCCTCGGTCACCGTCGAATAGGTGCCGGCGGGGATGGTGGCATAGGCGTAAAACGGATTGTCCGCCACGAGCTTGTCGATCTGCGGCGTCTTCAGATTGATGATCCGCGCGCCGCAACCGTCGGCGGCCTGCGCGACGCCGGCATTCGGCACGCCGACCGTGTAGCCGTAGGCGTCGATATTGCCGTCGCACAGCGCCTTCGACTGTTCGGACGAGGTCAATTCGGTGGCGGCGGCAAAGTCGGCGGTGGTCAGGCCATGGATCTGCAGCAGCACTTCCATGGTACCGCGCTGCCCGGAGCCGGGATTGCCGATATTGACCCTCTTGCCCTTCAGGTCATCCCAGCTGTTGATGCCGGAATCCTTGGCGACCAGAATCTGGAACGGCTCCGGATGGACGGAAAAGACCGCGCGCAGACCCTTGAACGGCTTGCCCTCATAACTCGATGAGCCGTTATAGGCATGAAATTGCCAGTCGGACTGGGCGACGCCGAATTCAAGCTCGCCAGCTTGAATCTGACCGATATTGTAGGTGGACCCTGCCGTGGACGGGGCCGAACAGCGCAGGCCGTGCTTGCGTCCGCCCTCGCTGCCTTCGCCAGCTTCCTTATGCACCATGCGGCAGATGGCGTTGCCGGTGACAAAATAGACGCCGGTCGGGCCGCCCGTGCCGATCGCCAGGAACTTGGCTTGTGCGGCCGCCCCCGTCGACATGGCCGGGAGCGCCGTCAATGTGGCAATGGCCGCCGAAAAGGCCAGGTTTCTCAAAGTATGTTTCATGTGCTTCCTCCTTGCGTTGGGAACGTCATCCCTTTCTACCGCCGGTTTCTCCGGCAAGACTCGCGGGCTGCCTCGGCAATTCATGCAGCCCCTTACTGGTGCTCCAGTAAGCGTTATTGGCGAACAGTACCCGCTCGCGCTCCTCGACCATCTTAAGTCCTTCCTCGCCGGCAAGCCTGAGGGCGGTATTCGCAAGCATCTCGGCGAGCACCGTCATCGGGACGATCGACGGCAGCACCGAGACCCCGCCGGTCGGCGCCACCAGCGCGATGTCGGCGCGCTTCGCCAATGGCGAGCCATGATCATCCGTCAGGCAAACGGTGGTCGCGCCCGCCGCCTTGGCGAAGTCCAGTGCCTGCACGGTGCCGGTGCCGTAGGGGCGCGAACCGATGCAGATCGCGGCACTCCCCCGGTTCAACTCGGCCAGGCTGTCGACAAAAATTTCACCCGCGATATCGGCGAGCACGACTCGGGAGCGGAAAAGCTGGATTGCCGTGTGCAAGACCCGCGCGACGGCGCGGCTGGAGCGCATACCGAAGATTACCAGCGGTTCCGCCTCGACCACCTCCTCGGCCGCCCGCTCGAGCATCTCCTGGTCGAACGTCTCGGCCAGCGCGTCCAAGCCCTGATAGGCGGCCGCCAGAGTCTGTGTGCTCGGCGGCTGAGCAACGTCGTCCATCTTGCTGTGAAAGGCGCGCGCCCGGCTCACGAAGCTGAAATCCATCCCGTCGCGGCGGCAGACATTGCGGAACGCCTCCCAATTGTCGTGTCCCAGCCGTTCGGCTAGCCGAAGCATGGTCGGCGGCGACACGCCAGCCGCGCTTGCCAGCTGGCGCATCGATCTCCAGGCAATGTCCTCGGGCCGTTGCAAGATGATTTTCGCGGCGCGCCGCTGCGCGCCCGTCAAATCCGGCATGATCGCCTTCAGGCCTGCAAGAGAGTCCGCCATGTCGGAATGAGTGTTACATAAATCCCTGCGTGTAACAAATGTGCACTTTTCAGACCGGCGCCGCCCCGGCCCGGTCACGATCCGGCGATCACCATGGCTTTCGCTTGACTTTCGCCATCGCCGGGAAGAACGATTCTAAGTTGGAAAGGCTCAAACACGGTGGGAGTTCGGCCATGCTTAGACTGTCGCTTGCATCGTTGGCGGGCGCATTTTCATGCCTGCTCGTCCCGCTCGCCGCGCAGGCCCAGAACCAGGCATCCGGCCTGCCCGAAGGCGCCGGCAAGGAGCTGGTCGGGAACGTCTGCACGGCGTGCCATCGGACCAATCAGATAACGCGCAGCTCCGGCTACAGCCGCGAGGGCTGGAAGGAGCTGACCAGCACGATGATCGACCTGTCCGGGAGCCCCGAGGAACGGGACCGGATCACGCAATACCTGGCGGCGAATTTTCCCCCGAATGCCAGACGAGCGCCGAAGCTGATGTCTGGCAGCGCCGAGATCGCGTTCACCGAATGGGTGGTGCCGACGCTCGGCCAGCGCTCGCGCGATCCGATCGAGGCCGCCGACGGGTCCGTCTGGTGGGCCGGGCAATGGGGCAATCTGATCGGGAGGATCGATCCCGCGACCGGGGCGATGACCGAATACCCGCTGCCGGCGAATTCGATGCCGCACAGCGTGACCCTCGATCGCGCAGGCAACGTTTGGTTTACGGGGAACAAGAACGGCACCGTCGGCAAGTTTGACCCGATGAGCGGCAAAATCAGCGTGTACAAGATGCCGGACCCGGCCGCGCGCGACCCGCACACGCCGATCTTCGATAAGGAGGGGATCCTTTGGTTCACCCTGCAGCAGAGCAATATGCTGGGCCGGCTGAACCCGGAGACCGGCGACATCAAGCTCGTGACCATGCCGACGCCGGGATCGAAGCCCTATGGCATCAAGATCGATGCCGACGGGGTGCCGTGGGTCGCCTGCAACGGCTCGAACTGCCTGGTTAAGGTCGACCCGGCGACGATGGAGCTGACGGAGATCAAGCTGCCGATACCGGAGACCACCGTCCGCCGTCTCGACATCGCCGCGGATGGCATGATCTGGTACGTCAATTCCTCGCAAGGGCGCCTCGGCCGGTTCGACCCCAGCACCGGCGAGATCAAGGAATGGCCGTCGCCGAGCGGGCCGAAGTCCCATCCCTACGCCATCGCGGTCGTCGACGGCATCGTCTGGTACAACGAATCGGGCATGAGGCCGGATGCGCTGGTCCGCTTCGACCCCGCCACCGAGACGTTCCAGAGCTGGCCGATCCCGTCCGGCGGCGTCTATGCCGGCATCATCAGGCACATGCGGCCGACACGGGACGGCAACCTCCTGATCCACCAGAGCAGCACAAACCGCATCATGCGGGTGACGCTGAAGCGCCCGGCGGCGACGCAATAGGCAATCCCCTTCGCCGGGTGTCCGTGGCCCGGCGAAGACGCCTATTACACGCACGGCGCCGGATGTACGACGGTGGCGAACCGTGCTTCCGTCGTTGCGCCTTCATCGGCAGAAGGTCCTCCGATGCGCGATATCGCCACCAGGCCACGCACCAAGCCTAAGCCGAAAACGAAACGGCCGCGACTTCACAAAGTCATTCTCGTCAATGACGACTATACGCCCCGGGAATTCGTCGTCGCGGTCCTGAAGGCGGTTTTCGGCATGAGCGAGGAACAGGCCTATCGGGTCATGATCACCGCCCATAAACGCGGCGTGTGCGTTGTCGCCGTCTATACGAGGGACATCGCCGAAACGAAGGCAACCCAGGGAACCGAAGCCGGTCGGCGCGCGGGCTATCCGCTGCTGTTCACGACCGAGCCGGAAGAGTAGAGCAAGATCGACGGCCCTCGCCGTCACCACAGGTTCGGGCGCCTCAACCCCACAGACGATCGGCGATCAGAACCAGGAGCGGAATCGGCGCCACCGCAAGCGCGACCGTTATCGCAAAGGCCGGAATAGAATAAAGACCGCTCATGCCGGCGGCCATCGCGATCCCGCCGCCGCCTCCGGCAAGCGTGTTTCCGGGAATGTTCAACGCCACGGCAAGCGCCACATGGCGATGGCGGAGAAGGAAGGGAATGATCCGGGTCGGCGCCCTGGCCGTCAGCAGAGCGAGCCGCTCGCGCGCGCCAAGCGGCGCCATCTGCAGCACCAGGTCGCGCCCCTTACGCAACCCGAAAAATTGGAAAACGGCGGCGATGGCGCGCGCCGGCACGAATCTTCCGACGACGAATGCGATGTGCAGCGCGACGACCATGGCGATGTAGACCACGGGAATGATTGGCGCCCCGAGCACGACGATCAAGGTGAAGCCGATCTCGGCGCCGGGGACGAAGGGAATCGCCGCTGCTACTACGTATACGACGGTGGTCAGCATCACCATCGCATGAATATCCGGCTCGCTGGAGGGGCGGACGTCGAGCCCCGCCGTGTCGGCAAGCCATTGCCCCGCCAGCAAGCCTCCGACGATCAGGCAAACATAGAGAACGCCAAGGAGCAGCCAGCGTCGCAGACTCATGATCCGCGATCTTCCGGGCGTGCCTCGGCGGAGGCCATGCCGTCCAAAGGAGCGTTCGCGACGCTCTGCCGGGCCTCTTCGCCGCCGGCGATCGGCGGCAATAGAAGGATCGTCAGCGTGAACGGAACAGCGTTGCGGACAGGCAGACCGTGGGTCATGGCCTCCTCCGGCGTCGTCGCGAGAATTCGTGAAAGCTAGCCGTATCGGCATTATGCGGCAAGCCGGCGCGTATCGGTCTCGGATTTGGCGCGATGCGCTTGCCTTGCGCTTACAGAGCCCATTCCGGGATTCCGAGAATCCACCTAACCCTTTGAAAAGATTGGTGGGCGCAGTAGGACTCGAACCTACGACCCGCTGATTAAGAGTCAGCTGCTCTACCAACTGAGCTATGCGCCCGTCCGCCTATGGCTTAACCCCATCCGCGGTTGCGCCCCGTCTAGCAAACGCCCCCTGGCAAGTCCAGAGCGTCGGCCGGAGCGCGCTTTTCCACATATAGGCGCAGGCTTATGGATGGGAAAGGCCATGTCTCGGCCCATTCCGCGACAGATGCGCCCCGAACCGCTAGGCTATCCCCCATGCGACAGGCTCTGCCGCCCAATCTCCGCGCATCCCTTCCCGCGCCGGCGGCCTATGCGGTGCTCGGCGCGGCCGAATCCGTTCCGGCGGCGGGGGGCGCATACCTGCTCTTGGTGCGTCTTGACCGGCCGCTTGCCGTGGACATTCCGAGGCTTGCCGCCGGCATTCTGCCGCCTGGCTGGTACGCCTATGCCGGCAGCGCCCGTGGCCCGGGCGGCATGCGCGCGCGCATCGCCCGGCATCTGAAGGCCGACAAGCCGGTCCACTGGCATATCGACCGGCTGACGCCGGCCGCAGCGACTCTGCTTGCCCTCGCCTATCCCGAGGCCGACGAGTGCGCGCTGCTGTCCGCGCTTCTCGATTGCGGCGCCTTCACCGTGCCCCTTCCCCGCTTTGGCTCCAGCGATTGCCGCCAATGCCCAAGCCATCTTCTGCGCTGGCGCCACGGATAGGTAGGGCCGGCCCGCCGGACGGCCCGTTCCCGGATCGCTTCGAGAAGCAGCTCTATTCCCGCCCTACTCCGCGGCGTGCTGGGCGTGCAGCCGGTCGCGGCGGGCCATCAGCTTGTTGAGCGCCACCAGATAGGCCTTGGCCGAGGCGACCAGGGTATCGGGATGCGCGGCGCGGCCGGCGAAGGTCCGGTCGTTGACGCCGAGGTGCACCGAGACCTCGGCCTGGGCATCGGTGCCCTCGGTCACCGCGTGCACCTGATAGAGCTCCAGCCGCGCCTCGTGCGGCACCAGCGCTTGAATCGCGTTGAAGGTCGCGTCGACCGGCCCGTTGCCGGTGGCCTGAACCGTCTTGTGCTCGCCATCGACGTCGAGCGTCAGGGTCGCCGATTGCGGCCCCATGGTGCCGGCGACGACCAGGAGCGAGAGCACCTTCATGCGGTCCTCGGCGGTCGCCAGCTTCTCGTCGACCAGCGCCTCGATATCCTCGTCATAGACGTGCTTCTTCTTGTCCGCCAACTCCTTGAAGCGGACGAAGGCGTCCTCGAGCTGATTGTCGGCGAGCACGTAGCCGAGCTGCTTCAGCTTGTCCCTGAAGGCGTTGCGGCCCGAATGCTTGCCCATGACCAGCGAGGTTTTCGACACGCCGACCGATTCCGGCGTCATGATCTCGTAGGTCTGGTTGTGCTTGAGCATGCCGTCCTGGTGGATGCCGCTCTCGTGGGCGAAGGCGTTCCGCCCGACGATCGCCTTGTTGTACTGGACCGGGAAGGAGGTGACGGCGGCGACGAGCTTGGAGGCCCGCGTCAGCATGGTCGCGTCGATGCCGGTCGTAAACGGGAAGATGTCGCCGCGGGTCTTCATTGCCATGACGACCTCCTCCAGCGCCGCGTTGCCGGCTCGCTCGCCGATGCCGTTGACGGTGCACTCGATCTGCCGGGCGCCGGCGGAGACGCCGGCCAAGGAATTCGCCACCGCCATGCCGAGATCGTCGTGGCAATGCACCGAGAAGATCGCCTTGTCGGAGTTCGGCACCTTCTCGCGCACGCGCCGGATCAGCGCCGCGAACTCCTCCGGCGCCGTATAGCCGACCGTGTCCGGGATGTTGATGGTGGAAGCACCCGCCTTGATCGCCGCCTCGACGCAGCGGCACATGAAGTCGAAATCGGTGCGGGTGCCGTCCTCGCAACTCCACTCCACGTCCTCGACATGATTGCGCGCCCGCGTGACCGAGGCGATGACCATCTCGTAGACCTGTTCCGGCTCCATCTGAAGCTTCCACTTCATGTGCACCGGGGAAGTGGAGATGAAGGTGTGGATGCGCGGCTTGCGCGCCTTCTTGACGGCCTCCGCGCAGCGGTCGATGTCCTTGTTCCCCGCCCGGGCGAGGCCGGCGACGGTGGCGTTCTCGACCCGCTCGGCGACCAGGCTCACCGCCTCGAAATCGCCGTTGGAGGCGATCGGAAAGCCGGCTTCGATGATGTCGACGCCCATTTCGTCGAGCAGGTCGGCGACCTGCAGCTTCTCGTTCAGCGTCATGGTCGCGCCGGGACATTGCTCGCCGTCGCGCAGCGTCGTGTCGAAGATGAAAACGCGCTCCTTGTGCGCCTTGCTCTTGTCCGCGGCGCCGTTACCGCCTGGTTTCGGTCTGGTCATGGGTGCTCTTCCTATCGCGCGCCGGTCGCTCAAGCGATTCCCGGCATCGTATCCTTAACATGCGGTGAAGGCCGTTCCCCTAGGGACCCGCCCGGCCAATCGCCAGGCTGCCAGCGCCTAGGGGCTGGTAAGGAGGAGCGCGCTGGTCGCGAGGAGATGCCGCCGGCCGGCCGCCAGGCAAGCGCCCGCCGCCGCGTTCAAGCGCGGGGCGCCGGTGAAGCTCGCTCTGTTGCTCATCTCGACGGTCATGGCTGCCGTTGCCGTTCTTGGGCCGTTTTCTATCTACAGCTTTGCCCGGCGAACGTAAAGCGGGTGTTGACCCCGGTGCGGATGACGGCACACATTGGTCACGGGGGCACCTTTTAATTTGACCAATTCAGACAACAATAAGCCGCAATCGCAATCGAACCTGCGGCGCTTCGAGGATGAGTCTTCTCTGGCGGTCCGACGCCAGCATCCCGATCGCACCCCACAACCGCATTCAATGAAGAGGATTGATCGATGATCCGCAAGACCCTGTTCGCCGCCGCCGCCCTCGCGTTTCTCACCGGCCCGGCTTACGCCTTCCATTGCCCGCAAGACATGGCCAAGATCGACGCGGCGCTGCCGAACGCTCAGCTCTCCGACGCCGACAAGGCCAAGGTGACGGAGCTTCGCGCCACTGGCGAGGAGCAGCACAATGCCGGCGACCATGACGCGGCGGTGGCCACGCTCGCCGAGGCCATGCAGATCCTCGGCATCAACTAGATGCAATCCGGCCCGGCCTCCCCGGCCGGGCCGCCCCCCGAGGCGAGACCCGGGGGTGCGCTGCGGACATCACGCAATCGCCCTATTAATTCCTTTTAAATTGTCCAATTCGAACGACAATCCGCCGCATTCAAAATCCACTCTCTGACCGTTCGGGAACGAACCTTCGTCGGCGCTCAGGCGCCAACATCCCGATCGCACCCCACGACCACATCAATCGAGGAGGACCGTCAAATGATCCGTAAGACACTTTTCGCCGCCGCGGCCCTGGCGCTACTTGCCGGCCCGGTCTATGCGGACAATTATTCCGACGACATCGCCAAGGTCGACGTGGCGCTGCAGAGCGCTCAGCTCTCCGACGCCGACAAGGCCAAGGTGATGGAGCTTCGCACCGCGAGCGAAGAGCAGCACAATGCCGGAAACGACGAGGCGGCAGTCGCCACACTCGAGCAGGCAAAGCAGATCCTCGGGATCAACTAGAGGCAATCCGGCCCGGCCGCCGCGGCCGGGCCGCCCTCCTAAAGTTCAATCGTTCCCTCCTGGACGATCACCGCATGGCCGCCGATGCGGGCACTGATGAGCTTGCCGCCGGCGAGCTCGACTTCGAGCATGATCTGGCTCGGCCGGCCCATCTCATAGCCCTGCTCGATGATCAGCGTGTGGGTGCCGTCGCCGAGCGGCTCGAAGCGGGCGACGATGCAGGCGAAGGCGGCCGCCGCGGAGCCCGTCGCCGGGTCTTCGTCGAGCCCCAGGCCGGGCGAGAACATGCGGGCGCGGAACGCATGGGCCTCGTCTTCCGTGTCGCGGCAATAGACATAGACGGCGCCGTGATCGTCGTCGCCGAAGATGCTATCCCAGAAGATGCGGTTGGACTGGCAGCGCGCCAGCGCCTCGCGGTTCTTGACCGGCAGGAACACGTAGGCGACCCCGGCGCTCGCCCGCATCGGCTTGTGGTTGTCGAAGCCGACATCGGAGGGCATCAGGCCGATGCCGTGGGCAAGATCCTCCGCGGACGGCACCGTGCCCGCCTCCTCCGGCAGCTTCGGCGCGTCGAACACGGCAAACGGCGCCGCCCCCGGCCTCAGCCGCACGCCGGCGCGCACCAGGCCGATCTCCTGCTCGATGACGACCATGGCGTCGTGCTCGCTCTGTTCGCCTTCCCCGCCGTCGTTGATTTTGAGGTTGGCGAGCAGCACCGCGGCGCCGACGGTCGGGTGGCCGGCGAAGGGCAGCTCGCGCACCGGCGTGAAGATCCGCGCGCGGGCATTGTGGTTCGCCTGCGCGGCTTTCAGCAAAAACACCGTCTCCGACAGGTTGAACTCTCGCGCGATCGCCTGCATCGCCGCCTTGTCGAGATCGTCGGCGTCGAGCACCACGGCCAGCGGATTGCCGGCAAGCGGCGTGTCGGTGAACACATCGAGCGTAAAGAAGCGGTGCATGTCTCCTCAATCGCCGAACCCAGGTCGCCGCCCTCAGGCCGGCGGGATTAGGGCCGAGAAAGACCGGCCCTGTAAAGACGCCGGGGCAGTGGTGCTGTGTAAACGTTAACAAATTGTTTGACTGTGGGCGCCATAATCGGCGCTGAAAATAACAGGATCAGAGGCAATGCGGGAAAGACGGCAGCAGCCGCGCCAGCGCGTCCTCAAGGGCGCCATCATATTCTTCAACAAGGGACGTTCGTCGGTCGATTGCACCGTGCGCAATCTGACCAAGATCGGCGCCCGCGTCGTCCTCGAATCGACGAATTTGGTCCCCGACCAGTTCGAGGTGCTGGTCAAGCAGGAGAAGCGGCTCTATTCGGCCGAGACCATCTGGCGGGACTCGACCGACATCGGCGTCCGCTTCACCGCCCCGCCGCGGCCCATAAGGCAGCAAAAACGGGGGCATTAGCCGGCTCAGTTCTTCGCCTTGTCGACCAGGGCGCCGGCCTCGATCCCCCGGCTTGCGCCAGCAAGCCCTCAGGCCGAAAGGCCGTGGATCAGTTCTTCGCCTTGTCGACCAGTGCGCCGGCCTTGATCCACGGCATCATGCCGCGCAGCTTGGCGCCGACCTCCTCGATCGGATGGGCGTCGTTGAGGCGCCGCGTCGCCTTGAAGCGCGCCTGGCCGGCGCGGCACTCGCTCATCCATTGGGAAACGAACTTGCCGGTCTGGATGTCGTCGAGGATGCGCTTCATCTCCGCCTTGGTCTCGGCGGTGATGACGCGGGGACCCGAGACATATTCGCCATATTCGGCGGTATTGGAGATCGAGTAGTTCATGTTGGCGATGCCGCCCTCATAGATCAGGTCGACGATCAGCTTGACCTCGTGCAGGCACTCGAAATAGGCCATCTCCGGCGCATAGCCGGCCTCGACCAGGGTCTCGTAGCCGGTGCGGATCAGCTCGACGAGACCGCCGCACAGCACGCACTGCTCGCCGAAAAGGTCGGTTTCGCATTCCTCCCGGAACGTCGTCTCGATGATGCCGGAGCGCCCGCCGCCGATCGCCGAGCCATAGGCGATGGCGAGGTCGTGGGCATTGCCGGAGGCGTCCTGGGCGATCGCCATCAGGCACGGCACGCCGGCGCCGCGCAGATATTCCGAACGCACCGTGTGGCCCGGCCCTTTCGGCGCGATCATGATCACGTCGACGCTCGGTTTCGGTTCGATCAGGCCGAAATGGATGCTGAGCCCGTGGGCGAAGGCGATCGCGGCGCCGTCGCGGAGATTGTCGCGGATTTGCGAGCTATAGATTTCCGGCTGCAGCTCGTCGGGGGTCAGCATCATCATCACGTCGGCCCATTTGGCGGCCGCCGCCACGTCCATGACCATCAGCTCTTCGGCCTGCGCCTTCTTGGCGGAGCCAGAGCCGGGCCGCAGGGCGACCGTAACCTCCTTGACGCCGGAATCGCGCAGGTTCAGGGCATGGGCGTGTCCCTGGCTGCCATAGCCGACGACGGCGACCTTTTTGCCCTTGATCAGGTTGAGGTCGGCGTCGCGATCGTAATAAACGCGCATCGTTGTTCATTCCCTCGGCTGGTGACGCGAAAACGCGCCTAGAAACATGGCTCGCACGGCTTATAGGCCGGTCCGGCGGCCCCGTGAAGGGGTTGGCGGCCATCCTTGCCTCCGATTTGGAATCGGTCCAGATTGCCGCACCCCGCGCCCTGGCGCGGGGCTGATGTTTCGGGAGGGAACCCAATGGCTCGCATCGACACATTGTTCATTCGCATCGCGCTAATCTATCTCATCGCCGGCATGGCGTTCGGCATCTGGATGGGTATTGGCCAGTCCTTCGAATACACGCCGGTACACGCGCACGCAAATCTCGCCGGCTTCGCGCTGATGACGCTGTTCGGCCTGATCCACCGCGCCTGGCCGGCATTGCGCCAATCGCCGCTTTCGACTTGGCATTTCTGGGCCCACAATGTCAGCCTCGTGATCTTCGTCATCGGCATCTATATCGCCCACAGCCCCGCGGCACAGGACACCGTGGCGATCATCGGCTCCTTTCTGATCCTCCTTTCGACACTGCTTTTCGCCGTTATTTTCTATCGCGGCGCGGACGCGGCTTAGACCGCGACCGGATTGCCGGCGGCGGCGAGATAGCGGCGCACGGCCTCCGCCATGCCGTAGGTCAGCGCGTCGGCGGTCAGCCCGTGGCCGATCGAGACCTCGGCGATGAAGGGGATGCGGGCGACGAGCGGCGGCAGGTTGGCGAGCGTCAGGTCGTGGCCGGCATTGACGCCGAGCTTCGCCGCGCGGGCGGCCTCGGCGGCCGTGCCGAGCCGTTCGAGTTCGCCTTTCGCGCGCGCCGGATCGTCGTGGGCCGCGCCATAGGGCCCGGTATAGAGCTCGACCCGGTCGGCGCCGATGTCGGCGGCCGCCCGCGCCGCCTCGGGCTCGGCATCGATGAACAGCGAGACCCGCACGCCGAGCGACCTCAACCGGTCGATGGCGTCTTCGATGAGCGCGCGGTTTCCCGCCACGTCCCAGCCGTGATCGGAGGTCGCCTGGCCCGGCTCGTCGGGCACCAGGGTGGCCTGATCGGGCTCGGCCTCCGCCACGATGTCGAGGAAGCGTTTGTCGGGATAGCCCTCGATGTTCAGCTCGCGCTTTGGGAACTCGGCGACGATCAGCTTGGCGAGCTTCGCCACGTCGCTGGCGCGGATATGCCGCTCGTCGGGCCGCGGATGCGCGGTGAGCCCGTGGGCGCCGGCTTCAAGTGCCGCGCGCCCGAGCCCAACGACGCTCGGCCACGGCAGGTCGCGCCGGTTGCGCAGCATGGCGACCGCGTTGAGATTGACGGAAAGATGCGTCGGCATGGCTGGTCCTAAAGCGAGATCCATTCTAACGGCATCGAGCGCCGCTCCTATCTATTTGTTTGAGCATATTCTTTTCGCAAGACCGGTTCCCACTTTTGCGGAATATGCACTACATCGGCTCCGGGCCGCGGCGCACCGCGGCGACGCCCGTTCGGGCCACCTCGACCAGGCCGAGGCCCTGCATCAGCGAGACGAACTGCTCGATCTTGACCGAGCGGCCGGTCATCTCGAAGGTGAAATGCTCCCGGGTCGCGTCGACGACTTCGGCCTTGAAGGCGTCGGCGAGCCGCAGCGCCTCGAGCCGGTCCTCGCCGGTGCCCTGCACCTTGACCAGCGCCAGCTCGCGCTCGAGCGGCGACCCCTCGCGGGTCAGGTCCGTCACCTTGTGCACCGGCACCAGCCGGTCGAGCTGGTTGCGGATCTGCTCCAGCACCATCGGCGTGCCCGTGGTGACGATGGTAATCCGCGACAGATGCCTCTCATGCTCGGTCTCCGACACGGTCAGCGACTCGATGTTGTAGCCGCGGCCGGAGAACAGGCCGATGACCCGGGCCAGCACCCCGGGCTCATTGTCGACCAGCACCGACAGCGTGTGGCGCTCTTCGACCTCGCTTGTCTGCTGCATGAAATAGGCGGACGCCGGCTGCGTCGGGCGGTCTTGCTTCTGTGCTTCCTGGGTCATACCAGCGCCTTTCCCTTTTCGCCGATCGCGGTTTCGACCGCTTCCCCGTCGGCCTCCTCGCCGAGCAGCATCCGGTTGTGCGCCTCGCCCGACGGGATCATCGGGAAGCAGTTGGCCAGATTCGCGACCCGGCAGTCGAACAGTACCGGCGCATCCACCGCGATCATCTCGGCGATGGCGTCGTCGAGCTCGTCCGGTTTCTCGGCGCGGAAGCCGACGGCGCCGTATGCCTCGGCGAGCTTCGCGAAGTCGGGCAGCGATTCCATATAGCTCTGCGACAGGCGGTTGCCGTGCAGCAGCTGCTGCCACTGGCGCACCATGCCCATGTACTGGTTGTTGAGGATGAAGATCTTGATCGGCAGATTATACTGAACCGCCGTCGACATCTCCTGCATGGTCATCAGCACCGAGGCATCGCCGGCAATGTCGATGACCAGGCTGTCCGGATGCGCCACCTGGACGCCGACCGCCGCCGGCAGCCCGTAGCCCATTGTGCCGAGCCCGCCGGAGGTCATCCAGCGGTTGGGCTCCTCCAGATGGTAGAACTGCGCCGCCCACATCTGGTGCTGGCCGACTTCGGTGGTGATGTAGGTGTCGCGGTCCTTGGTCGCCTCGTAGAGCCGCTGCAGCGCAAATTGCGGCATGATGACGTCCCTGGGCTGGCGGTATCTCAGGCAGTCGCGCTTGCGCCAATGGTCGATCTGTTTCCACCACGCCTTCAGCGCCGCCTTGTCCGGCACCGCCTGGCTGTCGCGCCAGACGCGCTGCATGTCGTCGAGCACGTGGCCGACATCGCCGATGATCGGCAGATCGACACGGACATTCTTGTTGATCGACGAGGGGTCGATGTCGACATGGATCTTCGTCGAGCCCGGCGAGAAGGCGTCGAGCCGGCCGGTGATGCGGTCGTCGAAGCGCGCGCCGATGCAGATCATCACGTCGCAATCATGCATCGCCCAATTGGCTTCGTAGGTGCCGTGCATGCCGAGCATGCCGAGCCACTGCTTGTCGGAGGCAGGATACGCGCCGAGCCCCATCAGCGTCGAGGTGATCGGATAGCCGGTCAGCCGCACGAACTCGCGCAGCAGACGGCACGCCTCGGTGCCTGAATTGATGACCCCGCCGCCGGTATAGAAGACCGGCTTCTTGGCCCTGGCGATGAGGTCGACCGCGGCGCGGATCGCATTCATGTCGCCTTTCATCTTCGGCGCGTAGCCCCGATAGCTGCTGCGCCCGTTGCCGCTCGGCCCGCGATAGGTGCCGGTCGCGAACTGCACGTCCTTGGGGATGTCGACGACAACCGGCCCGGGCCGTCCCGAGGTGGCGATATAGAACGCCTCGTGGATGACGCGGGCAAGATCATTGACGTCGCGGACCAGCCAATTGTGCTTGGTGCAGGGCCTTGTGATGCCGACCGTGTCGCATTCCTGGAAGGCGTCGTTGCCGATCAAATGCGTCGGCACCTGGCCGGTGATGCAGACGATCGGCACCGAATCCATCAGCGCGTCGGTCAGCGCCGTCACCATGTTGGTGGCGCCGGGACCCGAGGTGACCAGCACCACGCCGGGCTTGCCGGTCGAGCGGGCATAGCCCTCCGCCGCGTGGCCCGCGCCCTGCTCGTGGCGCACCAGGATGTGCTCGAACTTGTCCTGCTGGCACAACTCGTCATAGATCGGCAACACGGCGCCGCCGGGATAGCCGAAGACGTGGCGCACGCCCTGGTCGGCGAGGGCCTGGATGACCATCTGAGCGCCTGTCATTTGCCGTTTCATCGTCCGCTCCGTCGATTTGCTGGCATTCCCACTTTCGACCGGTTTCCGGCCCATTTCCAGCGGAAATTCGGGCAACAAAAAAGGGGCCCGAGAAGCCCCTGCGCGCGCACCACCGTTCGCGACGGCTCTGTTCAAGCCGTCCCGGTGATGCGCCGTCCTACCACGATGAGCCTTGCGCGCATGGATTCCGCGCCTTTTCTCCTTGATGCTGCGGTGCACGTTAGTGGGCGGTCCAGCGCCGGTCAAGCCTGAAATGCGCGCCGCTTCAGGGCCCGGTCCGTCCGGAGCCCTTTCTCTCAGCCTTGAGGCGTCAACTTCAACAAGCGCCCGCCGGACTCATCCTCCAAGACCCATAGGGCGCCATCGGGTCCTTGCTCCACCTCGCGGATACGCCGACCCCATTCGAAGCGCTCGGCCTCTCTGGCGCTGTCGCCCTCAATATCGACGCGTACCAGCGCCTGCGAGGACAGCCCGCCGATAAAGCCGTCGCCGCGCCAGTCGGGAAACATGTCACCGTCGTAGATCACGAATCCGGCAGGCGAAATTGCCGGGACCCAGAAGGCCTTAGGGGCGTTGAATTCCGGCCGTGTATCGTGGTCGGGGATCGGCACGCCGGAATAATGGTTGCCGTTGGACACGACCGGCCAGCCAAAGTTGCCGCCCTTGGCAATGAGGTTCAGTTCATCCCCATGCCGTGGTCCCATTTCGTGGGTCCACAGGCGGCCCTGACTGTCGAAGTCGATACCAAGCAAATTGCGGTGGCCCATCGACCAGTAGGTCTTGGCCAAATCGCCTTTGTCCCGCCAGGGATTGTCTTCCGGCACTGTACCGTCGTCATTCAGCCGGATGATCTTGCCCAGCGCCATTTCAAAGTCCTGAGCCGGATCCAGTTTCTGACGGTCGCCGGACGTGACGTAGAGCATGCCGTCGGGACCGAAAGCGATCCGATGGCTGTAATGCCCATTGCCAGACACCTTCGGCTCCTGCGTCCAGATTTTCTCTATATCGGTGAGTTTCGGGATACCCGCGGTTCGGTCGAGCTTTGCACGAGTCACGATGGCCCCGGACGTGGAGCCACTATCCAGCGTTTCGGCGCTCGATATATAAACAAGGTTGTTCTGGGCGAAATCAGGGTGCAGGACGACATCGCCGAGCCCTCCCTGGCCGCCATAGGCAACCTCCCACATGCCCTCGACCTCGGTCTTGTCACCGTCCTGGGTCACATGAAAAAGCTTACCGGGCTTGGTTGTCACCAGCATGGTGCCGTCGGGCAGGAAGGTCATGGCCCACGGTTCGTCGAACTCGGCGACTCTCGTCGCCTGCAGGATCGCGCCTTCATTGCTCTCAATTCGAAAGGGCTGCGCCGCGGCGGGGGACTGCCCGGCAATGCTGAAGATGACGGCAACGATGACAGCGAAAAGGAAAGTGAGATTACGCATCGGTCGTGATCACCTATCCAGTTTTGTTGTTGTGTAAACGGCCTGCCCTCTCAATGGTTCCCGCCAAGCAGTGGAGCAAGACTCAACCTGGCCCGACGACCGCAATTGCCGACAAGAGCTAGCTAGTCCGCCGGCTTGGCCGCCAGTTCCTGGTCGGTCAGCCCCTTCAGGATGTCCAGGCGCGCCTTGATCCGATCGCGTGCGGTGCGGAACCGCTGCCGCATCACATCGGACGGGATCGAAGTGTCCTTCGAAGCGGGGTCTGGAATCGGCCAATGCAGCCGCCGCGCTAGGCCCGGCAGCACCGGGCAGACCTCCTCGGCGCACAGGGTAATGACCAGGTCGACCGCGCCGACATCGATCTCGTCGACCGGCTTCGAGCGGTGGCCCGAGATGTCGATCCCGAGTTCGGCCATGGCCTCGATGGCGTAGGGATTGACGCTCGAGGGTTCGGAACCCGCGCTCAGGACCGTGGCGCCGGCGCCGAACATGTGCCGCGCCAGCCCCTCGGCCATCTGGCTGCGCGCGGAGTTCGCGACACACAGGAAAAGGATGTGCTGCGTCATGTTCTGGCGGTTTGTTTGGCGTAGTCCATCGTCTTGCCGTTGCGCTGCACGGCGGCGCCACGCTCGTACCAGCCCTTGCTGGCGTTCACGATCTTCACGACCGACAACATCACCGGCACCTCGATCAGCACGCCGACGACGGTGGCCAGCGCCGCGCCGGAGGAAAAGCCGAACAGGCTGATGGCGACGGCCACCGCCAGCTCGAAGAAATTGCTAGCGCCGATGAGCGCCGAGGGAGCGGCGACGCAATGCGCCTCGCCGACTGCCCGGTTGAGCAGATAGGCAAGTCCTGAATTCAAATACACCTGGATCAGGATCGGCACGGCGATGAGCGCTATCACCAGCGGCTGCCCGATGATCTGCTCGCCCTGGAAGCCGAACAGCAGAACGAGGGTGAAAAGCAGGGCGATAAGAGCGACAGGCTGAAGTCCGGCGAGCAGGCGCTGCAACCCTTCTTGCCCCGCCGCGGCGAGCGTCCGGCGACGGACAATCTGGGCGACGACGATGGGCACGACGATGTATAGGCCGACGGAAAGGATCAGCGTTTCCCAGGGTACCGTGATCGCCGACAGCCCCAGCAGCAGGCCGACGATCGGCGCGAAGGCGAAAATCATGATGGTGTCGTTGAGCGCCACCTGGGTCAGGGTGAAGTGCGGTTCGCCGTCCGCGAGATTGCTCCACACGAACACCATCGCGGTGCACGGCGCGGCGGCGAGAATGATGAGCCCGGCGATATAGGCGTTGATTTCACCGGCCGGCAGATACGGCCTGAACAGAACCCCCAGGAACAGCCACCCCAGGGCTGCCATGGAAAACGGCTTGACCGCCCAGTTGATGAACAGCGTCACGCCGATGCCGCGCCAATGTTCCCCGACTTTCGAAAGGGCGGCGAAATCGACCTTGACGAGCATCGGTATGATCATCAGCCAGATCAACACCGCCACCGGCAAATTGACCTTGGCGATCTCCATGCCGCCGATCGCTTGAAACACGCCGGGGAAGAACTGGCCGAGCGCGACGCCGGCCAGTATGCACAGCGCCACCCACAGGGTCAGGTATCGCTCGAAGATGCTCATGGCGGCCCTAGTGCCTTTCCCCGCTCGGTATGCGGCAGCCCGGCAGCACGCTGGCGATCAGCGGTCCGCAGACCTCCGGCCGGCCCTGGCAGCAATCCTCCATCAGGAAGGACATGAGAGCCGGCACGCCCTCAAGGTCGATGCCGTAGATGACCGAGCGGCCCTGGCGCCGCGAGACGACAAGGCCCGCATTGGCGAGAATCGCCAGATGCGCCGACATCGTGTTGTGCGGCACGTTCAGCTTACGCGCGATGTCGCCCGCCGCCATACCGTCGCTGCCGCGACCCACCAGAAGCCTGAAGGCGTCGAGCCTGGTTTCCTGCGACAGAGCGCCGAGCGCCTTTGTTGCCTTCGATGTGTCCATATTTCCAGACATATCGACATATTCTTCCGCTGTCAAGCGGCCGGTTCAGGCGCCAGGGCGCTCGCCGGCGCCGGCGAGGTAGGCGGCAAGATCGTCGGGGTCGAGCGCCGAGAAGCCCGGCATCTGGTGGCGGAACCACGTCTTCTGGCGTTTGGCGTAGCGGCGCGTATCGCCCCTGGCGCGGGCGACTGCCGTCGCCAGGTCCGAGCGGCCTTGAAGATAGGCGATGAGGTGCGCCACGCCGTGCGCCCGCATCGCCGGCAGCGAGGGGTCGAGCCGCATCTCCATCAGCGCCCTTGCCTCCTCGAGGCCGCCCTCGTCCAGCATCGCGGCAAAGCGCGCGTCGATGCGGTCGTGCAGCCAGTCCCGGTCGGGATCGAGAAACACCGCTTCGCAGGCGGCGGGATCGACAAGCGGCGGCGTGGCGGCTTCCCCGTGAAAGTCGAGGAGCGAGCGCCCCGTCGTTTCCAGCACGCTGAGCGCGCGAATCACGCGCTGGCCGTCGCCGGGCGCGATCCGTGCCGCGATCTCCGGATCGCGGGCGGCAAGCAGCGCGTGCAGCACCTCCGCGCCGACGCGCTCCGCCTCGGCGCGCCAGTTCTCCGTCACATCTTCCGGAACGTCGGGGACAGCCGCGAGCCCCTCGGTCAGCGCCTTGAAATAGAGCCCGGTGCCGCCGACGACGATCGCCACCTGCTGCCGCCGCCGCACGGCCTCAAGCTCCGCCTCGACGGCCTTCAGCCAGCGGCCGACGGAAAACCGTTCCGCTGCCGAAACGATGCCGTAGAGCCGGTGTGGCGCGCGCGCTTCATCTTCCGGCGTCGGGCGCGCCGTGAGCAGCCGCAGTTGGCGGTAGACCTGCATGGAATCGGCGTTGATGATGACGCCGCCAAGCCTTTCCGCAAGCCTGAGCGCCAGCGCGGACTTGCCGCTCGCCGTCGGTCCTGCAATAAGGATCGCCGCCTTCAAGGAGAACTCTTTTGACACTGATCCAACCCTTTCGGGGCCTGCGCCCCGCGCCCGGCCGGGCCGAAGCGGTCGCCGCCCCGCCCTATGACGTCCTCGACCGCCGGGAGGCGCGCGCGCGGACCGCGGGCAAGCCGTGGAGCTTTCTTCATATCTCCAAGCCCGAGATCGACCTTGCCGACGATATCGACCCCTACGATGCCGCCGTCTATGCCAAGGCGGCGGAGACTATGCAAAACATGATCGCATCGGGCGTGCTCATCCGCGATGAGCGGCCCGGCTACTATGTCTACCGCCTCACCTGGGGCGATCACGTCCAGACCGGGCTCGTCGCCGCCGCTTCCGTCGCCGACTATGATTCCGGGCGCATCCGCAAGCACGAGCACACCCAGCCCGTCAAGGAGGACGGCCGCGTCGCCCAGATCGAGGCGGTCAACGCCCAGACCGGCCCGGTGATGATGGCCTACGGGCCGACGCCCGCCGTCGACGCCCTGATCGGCAAGGCGGCGGCAGGCGACCCTGACGTCCGGGTCGCGGCCGAAAGCGGCGTCGAGCATGCCATCTGGGTGGTCGACGACAAGACGACGATCGTTGCCCTCACCGACGCCTTCGAGGCGCTGCCCGCGCTCTACATCGCCGACGGCCACCACCGCTCGGCCGCCGCCGCGCGCGTCTGCCATAAGCGGGCGGCCGGCGGCAACGCCAACGATGCGCCCTATTGTCGGTTTCTGTCGGTGATCTTTCCCCATCACCAGACCCGGATTCTGGCCTACAACCGCGTCGTCGCCGACCTCAACGGCCATAGCCCCGACGCGCTCCTTGCCGAGATCGCCAGGAAATTTGCGGTTTTGCCCGCCGATGGCCCGGTCGCGCCTGCGGCCCGCGGCGAGTTCGGCATGTATTGCGACGGCCGCTGGTTCCGCCTCACCCTCCCGGAAGCGCTGATCCCGCGCGACAATCCGCTCGCCCGGCTCGACGTCAATCTTCTGTCCGAGCATCTGATCGCGCCCGTCTTGGGCATTACTGACCAGCGCTGCGATGCGCGCATCGATTTTGTCGGCGGCATCAGGGGCCTCGATGAGTTGCAGGCGCGGGTCGATTCAGGCGAGGCAGCGGTCGCCTTCGCCTTCTTTCCGCCCGCGATGGAGGATCTGATGGCGGTCGCCGACGCGGGCAAGGTCATGCCGACCAAATCGACCTGGTTCGAGCCCAAGCTCGCCGACGGGCTTGTTTCCCTGGTGCTGGATTAAAGCGGCTCCAGGTCATCGGGAACCGCTCCAACTCTTATCCTTCAACGCGCAGCGCAACGTAGCGCAGCTCGCCGGAAGAGTCGGAGACCAGGAGCAGCACGGAGCGGCGATCCTGCTTCTTCACCTCCTCGACGCGCCGGACTACGTCGGCAAGCGTCTTGACCGGCTCCTGGGCGACCTCGACGATGACCACCCCCGGCACCAGGCCGCGCTCGGCCGCGTTGCTGTCCGGCGCCACCGCGGTCACGACGACGCCTTCGACCTTGTCGTCGATACTGTACTGCTTGCGCAATTCCTCGCTCATCGCCGCCAGCTCGAGGCCGAGCACCTGGACGGGTTTCCCATTCTCGGCCGGCTTGTCCTCATCCTCGGTGACCGCCGCCTGCTCGCTCTCCTCGAGGCGGCCGGTGACCACCCTGAACGTCATTTCCTCGCCGTCCCGCAGCACCATGACGTCGACTTCCTTGCCCGGCTCCGTATCGGCGACGATGCGCGGCAGGTCGCGCATCTCCACCACCTGACGGCCGTCGAAGCTGACGACCACGTCGCCGGGCTCGATGCCGGTGCCGGCCGTCGGCCCGTCGGCGTTGATGCCAGCGATGAGTGCGCCACGGGCGCGGTCCATGCCGAGCGACTCCGCGATCTCCTCGGTCACCTCCTGGATGCGCACGCCGAGCCATCCGCGCCGCGTCTCGCCGTACGCGACCAGCTGCGCGACGACGGGCTTGGCCAGGTTCGAGGGCACGGCAAAGGCGATGCCGACCGAGCCGCCCGAGCGCGAGAAGATGGCCGTGTTGATGCCGATCACCTCGCCCTTCAGATTGAACAGAGGACCGCCGGAATTTCCGAGATTGATGGAAGCATCGGTCTGAATGAAATTGTCGTAGGGACCGACATCGATGTCGCGGTTGCGGGCCGAAACGATGCCGACGGTCACCGTGCCGCCGAGCCCGAACGGGTTGCCGATCGCCATCACCCAATTGCCGACGCGCGTGGTATCGGAGTCGCCGAAGCTGACCGCCTTGAGCGGAGCCGGGGGCTTGACGCGCAGCACGGCGACATCGGTCTTCGGGTCGTGGCCCACCAGCTCGGCCGGCAGTTTGGTGCCGTCGCTGAAATTGGCGACGATCTGGTCGGCGCCCTCGATCACGTGATTGTTGGTGATGATGATGCCTTCGGCGTCGATGACGAAGCCGGAGCCGAGCGACTGGACCCTCCGCGGGCGGTTGGTCTGCCCCTGGCGGTCGAAGAAATCGTCAAAAAAGTCCTTGAATGGCGAGCCTTCCGGAATCTCCGGCATCGGGATGCCGCGCGACGAATCGATATTCTGCGAGGTCGAGATGTTGACAACGGACTGGAGCAGGGTTTCGGCGAGATCGGCCAGAAACTCCGATCCAGGACGGAATTCGGGGGCGACGGCCGGCGCGCTCGGCGCTTGCACCTCCTGGGCGCGCGCCGGATCGCCGGGCGCGGCAAGAAGCGCGACGGCGGCGAGCGTTGCGATCAATCCCCATCCTCCAGGGTTTCCGCGAAAACGAAACATGTTTGCTGCCACCGGTTCCTCCGATATCCGCGATTTCGCCGCCGCGCCGATCATCTCACGCAGCGTTGGCGGCTGCTACCAATATGGCCGCGAATCGCGGCGCTGGCGAGGTAAACTCATCGTGTCGGTCAAGTCCATGGCGAGTCGATTGGATCCTCTTCACGCCCGCGCCAGCCAGACGATAAGCACGCCCACGATGAGCGCTATCAGCCCGCCCGCTCGGAGGTTTGAATCCGGCATCTCGCGGGCAATTTCCATCATCCGCCGCACGACGCCCGGAAACACCGCGTAAAGCAGCCCCTCGATGACCAGGACCAGTCCGACCGCAGCGATAAAATCGTTCATTGCCCCGGTTGCGCGCCGCCCGTCCCGGGCCCTGCACCGGGCGGCGGCCGGCCCCCCAGCGTGCCCGAAGGATCGGCGAAGTAACGGAAGAACTCGCTGTCCGGCGAAAGCACCATGGTCGTCTCACCTTCGCCGATCGCCAATTCATAGGCCTTCAACGACCTGTAGAAGGCGAAGAACTCCTGGTCCCTGGAGAACGCCTCGGCGAACACCCGGTTGCGCTCGCCTTCGCCCTCGCCGCGCAGAATCTCCGAGTCCTTGCGCGCCGCGGCCACCAGCACCACCGCCTCGCGGTCAGCCTCGGCGCGGATGCGGATTGCTTCCTGGGTGCCGAGAGCTCGCAGTTGCGCGGCTTCCGCCAGCCGCTCCGCATTCATCCGCTCGAAAGTCTGCTTGGAGACCTGCGCCAGCAGGTCGGTGCGCTGGATGCGCACATCGACGATTTCGAGCCCGAGGTCCGCAGCTTCGGGCCGGATCAGGTCGCGCGCCTCGTTCATCATCGCCGCGCGTTCGACCGATAGAGCGGAATCGAAACCGCGCAGGCCATAGACCCGGCGAAGCGCCGCGTCGAACCGGGTGCCCAAGCGCGTCGCCGCCAGCGTCAGATTGCCCTGCACCGTCTCGCGGAAGCGCTGCGGGTCGACGATCCGATAGGTGAGGAACGCATTGACCTCGTATTGGCGCCCGTCGCGCACCTGCACGACCTTCTCCTCGAGCTCGAGCTTGAGGAGCCGGCGGTCGATGATCTGCACGGTATCGACGAAGTTGGTCGGCACCTTGAAATAGATCCCCGGCTCGCGGATGACGCGGGTGATCTCGCCGAAACGCATCACGATTGCCTGCTCGCGCTGGGTGACCACGAAGGTCGCCGAATAGGCGATGCCCAGCACGACCAGGACGATGATGCCGATAATGGGAAGCCTGCCCTTCATCACTGCGCTCCCTCGGTGATGCGCCTGTTGACCTCCGGCAGCGGCAGATAGGGGATCACGCCCGAGCCGGTGCCGCCCTCGATGATGACCTTGCTGGAGCGCCCGAGCACCTGCTCCAGGGTCTCCAGGAACAGTCGCTGCCGGGTGACGTCCTTGGCCTTGGCATATTGTTCGTAGACGGAGACGAAGCGTTGCGCCTCGCCCTCGGCCTCGGCGACCACCCGCTCCTTGTAGCCCTTCGCTTCCTCGCGGATCTTCGAAGCCTCGCCGCGCGCGTCGCCGAGCCGCTTGTTGGCGTAGGCTTCCGCCTCCTGCTTGAAGCGCTCGCGATCCTGCTCGGCGCGTTGCACCTCCTCGAAAGCGTCGAGCACTTCCGGCGGCGGCGCCGCGCGCTCCAGATTGAGGCCGCTGATGATGACCCCCGAACTGTAATCGTCGAGCGTCGACTGGATCGAGTTCCGAACCGCCTCCTGCACCTGCGCACGGTTTTCCGTGCGCACCGCGTCGGCCCGCGTACGGCCGACAAACTCGCGCATGGCGCTTTCCGCAACCGAGCGCACGATGGTGTGCTGGTCGGCGACGTTGAACAGATAGGCCCTGGGGTCCTTGATGCGCCACAGCACCGTGAAGTCGATATCGACGATGTTCTGGTCGCCGGACAGCATCAGGCTGGCGTCGGAGCCGACGCGGCGGCTGCTGCCCTGGGCGAAGACGCCGATATTTTCCTGGTTCTCCTCCTGCGCCGGTGCGAGCTCGACGCGCTCGACAGGCCACCAGTGGAAATGCAACCCGGGCTCGCTGAAGTCGGCCTTGGCCTTGCCGAAGAACAGCTCGACGCCGATTTCCTGCGGCTGCACCTGGTAGACCGCCTGGCTGAGCCACAGCGCGACGACGGCGACGATGACGATCGGGATCAGGAAGCGGTTGCCGGAGCCTTGCGGAAAAACCGTCTTCAGCTTGTCCTGCCCCTTGCGCAGAAGTTCCTCCAGGTCCGGCGGCCGCTGGCGCCCGCCATTCGGCCCGGATCCCCAAGGGCCGCCCCCACCGCCATTCTGATCACCCCAAGGCATCGGTTCTCGATTCTCCGTGATTGTTTCGCCGCATGGCCGGGCGCGGCCTATTGCGCATCGCGCTCCCTGTTTCCCCCGGCCGCCTGGTCAGCATCGGGTTATAGGCCACTGGCCGAGTCCAAGCAATGCGTGCCCGCCAGCCTAAGGCGGGCATAGTACCGTCATTTGGTGCCGTGCGCCGATTATTCAACCGGCGGCAGAACGCGGGCCTGCTCGATACAAGCTCAATAGATGACGACGCTGCGGATCGACTCGCCGGCATGCATCAGGTCGAAGGCGGTGTTGATCTCCTCCAGCGGCATGGTGTGGGTGATCATCGGATCGATCTCGATCTTCCCGTCCATGTACCATTCGACGATCTTCGGAACGTCCGTGCGCCCGCGCGCACCGCCAAAGGCGGTCCCGCGCCAAACCCTGCCGGTGACGAGCTGGAACGGCCTGGTGGCGATCTCCTGGCCGGCGCCGGCAACGCCGATGATGACGCTCTCGCCCCAGCCCTTGTGGCAGCATTCCAGCGCCTGGCGCATGACCTGGACATTACCGATGCATTCGAACGTATAGTCGGCGCCGCCTCTGGTCAGAGCGACCAGATACGCGACCAGATCGCCCTCGACCTCCTTCGGATTGACGAAGTCCGTCATGCCGAAGCGCTCGGCGATCGCCCCCTTATCGGGGTTGACGTCGACGCCGACAATCATGTCGGCGCCGACCATCCTGAGGCCCTGAATGACGTTGAGCCCGATGCCGCCGAGCCCGAAGACGACGCAGTTGGAGCCGGGCTCGACCTTGGCCGTATTGATTACCGCGCCGATGCCGGTCGTCACCCCGCAGCCGATGTAACAGACCTTGTCGAACGGCGCGTCGGGCCTGATCTTGGCGACCGCGATTTCCGGCAGCACCGTGTAGTTCGCAAATGTCGAGGTGCCCATATAGTGCAGCACCGTCTCGCCGCCGCGCGAGAAGCGCGAGGTGCCGTCGGGCATCACGCCGGCGCCCTGGGTCTCGCGGATTTTCTGGCACAGATTGGTCTTGGGATTGAGGCAGTATTCGCATTCGCGGCATTCCGGCGTGTAGAGCGGAATGACGTGGTCGCCCGTCTTGACCGAGCTCACGCCGGCTCCGACATCGACCACGATTCCGGCGCCCTCATGGCCGAGAATGGCCGGGAACCGGCCCTCCGGATCGGCCCCCGACAGGGTGAAGCCGTCGGTGTGGCAGACGCCGGTCGCCTTGATCTCGACCAGCACCTCGCCTTGCTTGGGCCCCTCCAGTTGCACGGTCGTCACGTCCAGCGGCTTGCCCGCCGCCACGGCCACCGCAGCGCGTACATCCATGATCCGAGCCTCCCTCGATCCCTTCGTCTTGGTAGCAAGACCGGAGCGAGAGTCGCAAGCGCGGCCGCCCGGCGCATGCCCCGCGCCGCGCAATGGCGGTCAGCGCCGTTCGATGCGGTCGATGAACCACTCCACGACGCGCCGCCAGACCTCCGTCTTGCCGGCGGCGTCCTCGACATTGTGGTCGAGATTGGGGTTGTCGTTGATTTCGATGATGAAGACGCCGTTGTCGTTCTGCTTCAGGTCGACGCCATAGAGCCCGCGACCGATCAGCCGGGCCGCCCGCGTCGCCGCGTCGATGACCTCCGGCGGCACCTCCTCGAGCGCAAAGGTCTTCGAGCTGCCCTCCTCCGCTCCGCCGTCCGCATTGTGCTTGACGATCTGCCAGTGTTTCTTGGCCATGCGATAATGGCAGGCGAACAGCGGCTGTCCGTCGAGCACGCCGATGCGCCAGTCGAAGCTCGTCGGCATGAACTCCTGCACCAGGATCAGGTTGGAGTCGGCCAGCATCTTGGTCAAGACCTCCTGCAGTTCCTCGCGGTCATCCACCTTTTTGACGCCGCGGCTGAAAGAGCCGTCCGGAATCTTCACCACCACCGGATAGCCGATCTCCTCCTCGATCTTGGCGATATCCTTGACGCTGTCGACGACCAGCGTATGCGGGACGGGCAGGCCGTTGGCCCGCAGCAGCTCGGTGAGATAGACCTTGTTGGTGCAGCGCATCATCGACACCGGGTCGTCGATCACCGGCATGCCTTCCTGCACCGCGCGGCGGGCGAAACGGTAGGTGTGATTGTCGATCGAGGTCGTCTCGCGGATGAACAGGGCGTCGAACTCGGCAAGCCGCGACAGATCCTTCTTGGTGATCGGCTCGAACTCGACCCCCATCTTGCTGGCGAACCGGGCCATGTATTTGAGGCTCTCAAGGTTCGTCGGCGGCAATTGTTCCTGCGGGTCGTGCAGCACCGCGATGGAATAGCGGGCCGGTACCCGCTCGCGCGGGTCGCGCCAATTGCCGCGGGTGTGCTGGGCAAGCGATTCGCGCATGAACTCGACCTCCTCGCCGCGAAGTTCGGTGCAGGGCACGGCCCGGATGCGGCGGATCCTGACCCACTCGCCCGGCTCAACCGAGACCTCGAGAATCGGCGTCCGGTACCAGTCGAAGATCAGCCGCGCGAACGGCGCCAGCGCCGGCTCGATCGCCCGCCCGAAGCAGATGAAAACGCGCCTCGGCTCCGCGCCCGCCTGCCAGCCCCTCTTGACCGCGGCGTTGAGCTCTTCCTCCAGGTCGGGCAGCGATTGGGCGTAGAGTTCCCGGCGCGACAGCTCCAGCATGGTCTCGACCGTGGGCACGATCCTGTGCCGGCGCGCCTCGGCGAGCAGCGAGCAATAGTAGCCCGACCCCTGATAGGCGTAGGAGCGCGACAGATTGACGATTTTCGGGCGGGTTCCCTGAAACAGGTTGGGCCGGGTCAGATAATCCCGCGTGGTCATGACCTTGTGCGGGGTTTCGTAGTTTGGGAAATCCTTCTCCTGATCGACGAGAATGAGCCATCCCATCATCGCTTGCGCCTTCCTTTGACGCCGGCCGCCGCCGCGTCGTCGAGGGCCTTTTCGAGCCGCAGGGCGTCACCGCCGTCGTTGTAATAGCTCTGGTAGCGCCCGAAGACGCGGTAGCCGAGCTTCTCGTAGAGCTTCAATGCGCGCGTATTACCGACCTGCACCTCGAGCCGCATCGCCGTGGCACCGCGTTTGGCGGCGGCCCGTTCGCAGGCGCTCATCAGCGCCGCGGCGATGCCGCGGCCCTGCGCGCCCGGGTCGACGGCGATCGAATAAAGCCGCGCCGGCGCCGCGCCGCGCCGCAGCAGCACCAGCGCGTATCCGCTGAGCGCGCCGCCATCCGTCGCGACCAGCAGAATCGCGGTGCGTCCGGAGAGGAAGCGGCGGTAGCTGCGCCGCGACAGCCGGTCGGTCGCAAACACGGCATTTTCGAGTGCCAGCAAACCATCGAGGTCGCCCGCACGGGCGGGGCGAATCTCAAGCCGCACCTCGGTGCTCGGCGACGACGGCGGCCCTTCGGGTTCTATCTTGGCGACCGCGACAGCGGTCTCGATTCTCATGCGCACGATGGGGCGCTCATAGTGCCGCGCCGGGGAAAGTGCAACCGCCGGCGGCGCGGCAAGGGGCGGTGCGCGTAAGATTTCGGTGAGGATTCGCAATTTTGCAAGAGGCTTTCATATTCCACCCCTCACGCCGCGCGGATTCGCTCGAACACCAGGAAGCTGGTCTCGTGGCTGTCATTGTCGCCGCGCGGGCATTTTTCGCGGGAAACATCGTGCCATTCTTGCATGTCGAGAGCCGGAAAGGTGGTATCGCCTTCAATTGTCGCGTGCACGATCGTCATATCAATGCGGTCGGCAATGGGCAGGGCGGCGCGATAGACCCTGCCGCCGCCGATGATCGCGATTTCGTTGCCGCCGCGTGCCGCCGCGAAGTGTTCGCCGAGCGTCAGCGCCTTCTCGAAGCTCCGGGCAACGAGGACGCCCTCGGGCGCGAAATCGCTCTGCCGGGAAATGACGATATTGTCGCGGCCTTCGAGCGGCTTGCCGATCGACTGAAAGGTCTTGCGGCCCATGATGACCGGTTTGCCCCAGGTCAGCCGGCGGAACCGCTTCATGTCCGTCGGCAGCCGCCAGGGCAGCTGGCCGCCGGCGCCGATGACGCCGTTTTCGGACATCGCCACGACGAGGATGATGCGTCGCTTCATGACGCCCCCTGCGGCGGCGGCAGGTCGATCTCGGTCAGGGGCGCGCCTTCGTTGCACACCCAGTGCGACGGCACAAGTCGCCTTCCCCGCTGGCGGGCCTCTTCGAGCGACTGTTCGGCAAAGGCCTTGCGCTCGAGGCACACCGCCTCGCTCTCATGGGCGCGCGGCGCCCAGCCGCCCGTCTCGACCTCCTCGCCCGGCACCCATTGGCCGTTCAGCCAGACAAACACCGAAAGCCACCATACCGTCTTCATGACGCCCTCGACGCCTCGACCGAATTCCGCTTCGTTTGACTTGGAATTCGGTCTTATCCATTTGCTTGGGCATGTTCTTTTCGCAAAACCGGTTCCCACTTTTGCGGAACATGCTCTACACGGCCACCTCTGCCTTGATATGCGGATGGGGATTATAGAGTTCCAGCGTAAAGTCCTCATATTTAAAGCTAAAGATGGAGGCGACGTTCGGATTGAGGCGCATGCGCGGCAGGGCGCGGGGTGCGCGAGAAAGCTGTTCGCGGGCCTGGTCGAGATGGTTGAGATAAAGATGCGCGTCGCCGAAGGTGTGGACGAATTCGCCGGGTTCGAGCCCGGAGACCTGCGCCACCATCAGGGTCAGCAGCGCATAGGAGGCGATGTTGAAGGGCACGCCGAGAAACAGGTCGGCTGAGCGCTGATAGAGCTGGCAGGAAAGCTTCCCCTCCGCGACATAGAACTGAAACAGGCAGTGGCAGGGCGGCAGCGCCATCTTCGGCACGTCGGCCGGGTTCCAGGCGGTGACCATGAGCCGCCGCGAATTCGGGTTTGCCCTGATCTCGGCCATGACGTTTGCGATCTGGTCGATGGTCCGCCCGCCCGCCGCCGGCCAGGAGCGCCACTGATGGCCGTAGACGGGGCCGAGATCGCCCTTTTCGTCGGCCCATTCGTCCCAGATTCTCACCCCGTGCTCATTGAGATATTTGACGTTGGTATCGCCGGCGAGAAACCACAGAAGCTCGTATATGATTGATTTGACGTGCAGTTTCTTGGTGGTGACGAGCGGGAAACCGGCGCCGAGATCGAACCGCGTCTGGTGGCCGAACACGCTCAGCGTGCCGGTCCCGGTGCGGTCCTCCTTGCGCACGCCCTCGTCGAGCACGCGGGCCAAAAGGTCGAGATATGGGCGCATTCGGCAAATGTGGCCCGATTCCGGGGGCAAGGTCCAGCGACCCGAATCAGCACCATCTCAGCGATCGACTTCGACTTCGCCGCCCGACTTCAGCCAACCGGCGATGCCGCCGGCCAGGTGCCGCAGGCCCGAAAAGCCGGCACTCCGCATCGTGTCGAGCGCCATCGCCGAGCGTTCGCCATAGGCGCAGTAGAGAACGACCTGCCCCGGATGGTCCCTGGCGATCCGTTCAAGCGCGCCGCCTGGCCGCAACTGCTCGGCGATGGCGCCGTATGGAACGTGCACCGATGACGGTATCCATCCGTCGCGCTCGCGTTCGCGCTTTTCCCTGAGGTCGATGAGGACGAGCTTTTTCTCCCCTTGTTCCTGGAGAAGATCCGCGGCTTCGACCGATTCCCCGGGCCGGACGAACCGTTCGAGGGACTTGCCGAGGGCGCGGTTCGCCGGCACCGCCACATCCATGAGCTTGGGGTTGGCGAGTTTCAGATTGTTCATGATCTCGGCATACTCCTCCGCCGAGCCGACCTGCAGGCGCGGATTGTGCACCTGCTCGTAGCCGATGGTCGAGACCGTATTGCCGTTATAGTCGTGGGCGGGAAACACCAGGCTCTCCGCGGGCAGTTTCAGAAGTTTGTTGAACAAGGAGTCGTACGCCGCGTAAGGGTCCCCGTTTTGAAAGTCGGTTCGCCCGGTGCCGCCGATGAGCAGCGCATCGCCGGTGAACACCCGGTCGTCCATCAGGAAGCTGTAGGAATCGTCCGTGTGCCCCGGCGTGAACAGGGTCCGCAGCTCGACCCCGTCCACGTCGATGGTCTCGTCCTCCTTGACCCTGATGGAGACGACGTCGGCGCCGCTCCTCTCGCCCATGACGGTGACGCATCTGGTGATGTCGCGCAGCGCGCCGAGACCGGTGATGTGGTCGGCGTGAATGTGGGTGTCGATCGCCTTGACCAGCTTCAGGTCAAGTCGCCGGCACAGCGAGACATAGCTGTCCACATGCTCGAAGACCGGATCGACGATGAGCGCCTCGCCGCCGGAGCGCCGGGCCAGCAGATAGGTGAATGTGGACGATGTCTGATCGAACAGCTGCTGGAAGATCATCTGTCTATGCCATCGGCTGTCTGGAACCGTTTCAACATACCACGGATGACGGACATGCCGCCTCTATTCCGGCCCGGCATATTTGCCGGCGGTATCGGGATACATGGCCTTGATGACCTTGAAGCGCGAGATGTCGGTGGTCGCGTCCATGTGCAGGAAGATCGAAGCGTCGCGGAACAGCTTCTCGATGCCGACGCCGAGCATGGCGCCCGCGCCGCCATGCAACTCCATGGCGTGCTGGCAGACCTTCAGAACCTCTTCCGACGCGAACACCTTGACCATGTTGCACAAGATGTCGGCCTGCGGATCGCCGCGATCGACGGCGGCGGCCGCCCGGCGCAGCAGCGCCCTCACCGCCTCGAGCCTGATCGCCATGTCGGCGAGGCGCTGGGCGACCGCCTGATGCTTGATCAGGATGCGGCCGCCCTGGACATAGTCCTGCACGTATCTTTCGGTCGCCTCGAAGGCGGCGACGCCGACGCCGAGATTCTTCGACGCCTGCATGATCTTGCCGGGCCGGAAATAGATCCCCGCCTTGCCCAGCGCGTCGCCCTCGACCAGGAGATGGTCCTCGGGCACCGCACAGTCGTCGAACGTGATCTCGCCATTGTTCATAAAGCGGCAGCCGATGGTCTCGTTGCAGCGGACGATGTCCAAGCCTTCGGTTTCGCGCGGCACCAGGAAGCTCGACGTGCCCTGCAGCATGCCGACCTTCGGGTCGGTGTTGGCATAGACCACGTAGAGGCCGGCGTCATAACCGTTGCTGATGTAATGCTTGCGCCCATTGATGACCCACTTGTCGCCGCGCTTCACGGCCCGGGTGTGCATCGCCGCCTCCGGCACGTTGTAGGGCAGCCAGCGGTCAGACGCGCCGCGCGGCTCCGACAGGCAATGCGCCATCAGGAAGGACGGCGTCTCGACGAGCTTTGTGAACCAGCGCTCCTGCAAATGCCGCGGCGCCAGGTTGCGCAACAGCACCGACACCTTCCAGTTCTGCACCAGCTTGTCGGCAAGCCCTGAATCGCCGCGCGCGATCTCCTCGGCGATGATCGAGAAGGTCCGCACCTCGCTGTCGCGGTCGAGCTCGACGCCGCCGAATTCCTCCGGCACACCGAGAGTGCAGATGCCGATCTCGCTTGCTTTTTCGAGGATCCGCGACGGCAGCCGGTCTTCCGGCTCCATCTGCCATTCGCGCTGCCAATGGTCGCGGATGAAGGGAATGACCTCGGCATCGACGAAGGCCCGGCAGGTTTCGCGCATCAAGACCTGTTCTTCGGTCAAACCGTGCGTTGAGTCCATGTCGCAGCCCTCCCCGCTGATCGTTTCATCGGAACCTAGAGCATTCGCCGAACGGGCGATGTTTTTCAACAGATTCCGGGCCGATACGAATTTCCCGGTTGCGAATTTCCCTCTATAAGGCGGGCCCATGACCCTCGAACGGCCCGATTCCCCGAAATTCGACCTGTCCCAATTGCTGAGCGGCTTCGGCGGCATCTATCTCGTCAATGCCGTCATCGCCTTCATCTTCGCGGCCTCCGCGCCCATCGCCATCATCCTGACCGCGGGCGAGAAGGGCGGGCTTGCGGAAGCCGACCTCGCCTCCTGGATCTTCGGCAGTTTTTTCATCAACGGCCTGATTTCCATCGCCTTCTGCCTCTATTACCGGCAGCCCCTGGTGTTCTTCTGGACCATTCCGGGCACGGTCCTGGTCGGCCAGGGGCTGGAACATCTGAGCTTTGCCGAAACCATCGGCGCCTATTACGCGACCGGCCTTCTTATGCTGGTCCTCGGCCTCACCGGCTGGATGCGCAAATGCATGAGCCTGCTGCCGATGCCGATCGTGATGGCGATGGTGGCCGGCGTCTTTCTCCAGTTCGGCCTCAATCTGATCTTCGCCATCCGCGACGGCTTCCTCATCGCCGCGCCGATGACCGCGGCGTTCTTGCTTCTGTGGGCGGTCCCCAGGTTCGGCCGCGTCCTGCCGCCGCTGATCGGCGCGCTGATCGTCGGCATCGCCGCGATCTTCCTGTTCGGCACCTTCGATCTGGGAAGCGCCGCGGCGTTCAGCTTCGCCAGGCCCAACCTCTATGTGCCGGAATTTTCGTGGAACGCCATGGTCGAGCTGGTGATCCCGCTGGCGATCACGGTGCTGGCGGCCCAGAACGCGCAAGGCTACGCGGTGCTCGAGGCGGCAGGCCACAAGCCGCCGGTCAACGCGGTGACCGCGGCCTGCGGGCTCGGCTCGATGATCGCGGCTCTCGTCGGCACGGTCTCGACTTGCCTCACCGGCCCGGTCAACGCCATCATCTCGAGCGCGGGCGAGAAGGACAGGCACTATGCGGCCGGCGTCCTCGTCGCGCTGTTCGCCTTGGTGTTCGGCCTGTTCTCGCCGGTCTTCACCCGTTTCATGCTGGCAACGCCCGCGGCCTTCATCGCCGCGCTCGCCGGCCTGGCGCTCGTCCGCATCCTCGAGCGCGCCTTCGTCACCTCCTTCTCGGGCTCCTTCACCCTCGGCGCCGTCGTCACCTTCCTGGTCACGGTGGCCGACGTGCCGATTCTCTCCATTGGCGCTCCGTTCTGGGGCCTCGTCGTCGGCTTTGCCGTCTCCTGGGCGCTGGAACGGGACGATTTCCGCAACCTCACGGCTGAGCGGGCGTAGAGCGTCCCCCGCGCAGCGCGACATAGATCGCCGGGATGACGAGAACGGTGAGCGCGGTCGAAGACGCAAGCCCGAACAGAAGCGAGATCGCGAGCCCCTGGAAGATCGGATCGGCGAGAATGACCGCGGCGCCGATCATGGCGGCAAGCGCGGTCAGCAGGATCGGCTTGAAGCGGACGGCGCCGGCTTCCAGCAGCACCTCGATCAGCGGCCGATCCTCGTCCTGTGCGTGGCGGATGAAGTCGGCGAGCAGGATCGAATTCCTGACGATGATGCCGGCAAGCGCGATGAAGCCGATCATCGAGGTCGCCGTGAACGGCGCGTCGAACAGCCAGTGGCCGATCATGATGCCGATGAAGGTGAGCGGGATCGGCGTCAGAATGACGAGCGGCAGACGGAACGAGCCGAACTGGGCGACGACGAGGATATAAATCCCCAAAAGCGCGACCATGAACGCCGCGCCCATGTCGCGGAAAGTCACCCAGGTCACCTCCCATTCGCCGTCCCACAGCAGCACCGGCTCGGATTCGTCCTCCGGCTGGCCGTGCAGCTTTATTACAGGCTTCGGCAGATTGCCCCAGCCGATTTCACCGAGCGCTCTCGAAACGGCGATCATGCCGTAGACCGGCGCCTCGAATTCGCCGGCAAGCTCGGCCGTCACCATCTCGGCGGCGCGGCTGTTATGGCGGAAGATCGGATAGGAGGCGGGCTCGCGGGCGACGCTGACCACGTCGCCCAACTCGACGATGCCGCGGTCGCCCGGCAGCGCGTTCGCCGGCACCGGCGTCGCCAGCGCCCGCTCGTCGACGACCCGCTCGCCCTTGGGCAGGGCGACGCGGATCGGGAGCGGCTGGCGGCCGCCGCCGCGGTGGGAATAGCCGACGGTGCGGCCGCCGAAATAGGCGTCGATGGTGTCGTAGACGTCGGCCTGCTCGACCTTGTGGAACTCCAGATTGTCCTGGTCGATGGCGACCCGAACCCGCTCGGGGCGGACGCCGTAGGAATTGTCGATGTCGACGATGAACGGCACCGAGGCGAAGGCTTCCTGCACCTTGGCGGCGACGGCGCGGCGGGTCTCGGCGTCCGGCCCGTAGATTTCGGCGAGCAGCGTCGAGAGGACCGGCGGGCCGGGCGGCGGCTCGACCACCTTGATCGCCGTGCCGGCGGGCGCGTTAAGGCCGGCGAGGCGCTCGCGCAGGTCGAGCGCGATCTCGTGGCTGGGGCGGTCGCGCTCGCCCTTGGGCTTAAGATTGACGACCACGTCGCCCATCTGCGGCTCGCTTCTCAGGTAATAGTGGCGCACCAGGCCGTTGAAATTGAACGGCGCGGCGGTCCCCGCATAGGTCTGGAAGGAGATCGTCTCCTCGATCTCGGCGGCGCGCTCGGCCGCCTGGCGCAGCACCCGGTCGGTTTCCTCGACCGAGGCGCCTTCCGGCAGGTCGACGACGACCTGCAGCTCGGTCTTGTTGTCGAACGGCAACAGCTTGACGGTGACGTGCCTGGTATAGAGCAGCGTCAGCGAGCCGAGCGTGGCCAGGCCGACCAGGATCAGGAACGTCCAGGCACGGGCGCGGGAGAGCAGGATCGGCCGGGCGACGACCCGGTAGAAACGGCCGAGCGGCCCGACCGTCTCGTGGGCTTCACCCTCCCCGTCGCCGGCCGGCTTCCTGCCGAACTTCATCATCAGCCACGGCGTCAGCATGACGGCGACGAAGAACGAGAAGATCATGGCCGCTGAAGCGTTAGCCGGGATCGGGCTCATATAGGGCCCCATCAGGCCGGAGACGAACAGCATCGGCAACAGCGCCGCGACCACGGTGAGGGTTGCGACGATGGTCGGGTTGCCGACCTCGGCGACGGCATCGATCGCGGCTTTCGCGCGCGGCCGTCCGTCACGCATCGCCCAGTGGCGGGCGATGTTGTCGATGACGACGATGGCGTCGTCGACCAGGATGCCGATGGAGAAGATCAGCGCGAACAGGCTGACGCGGTTCAGCGTATAGCCCATGGTCGAGGCGGCGAAGAGGGTCAAGAGGATCGTCGTCGGAATGACGATGGCGACGACCAGCGCCTCGCGAAAGCCGATGGCGAAGGCGACCAGGAAGACGATGGAGATGGTCGCAAGGCCGAGATGGAACAGGAGCTCGTTCGCCTTCTCGTTGGCCGACTCGCCATAGTCGCGGGATACGCTCAGGGCCACGTCATCGTGGAAGAACTGGCCGCGCACCTCCTCCAGCCGGTGGATGATCTTTTCGGCGATGACCACCGCGTTGGTGCCCGCCCGCTTGGCGATGGCGACCGAGACGGCGGGCGTCCGCGTAAGCCCCTCGTCGGTCTTGCGCATGTCGGTGACGATGGTCTCGTTCGGCGCCGTGCCGAAGACGATGCGCGCCACGTCGCGCACATAGACCGGGCGGCCGTCGCGGGCGGTCAGCAGCAGGTTGCCGATCTCGGTGTCGGTGCGCAGGGTCTGGCCGGCGACGAGGCCGACCTGGGCGCCCTCCTCGCGCACCTGGCCGGCGCGGAACGATTTGTTGGCGCCGCCGATCTTGGCGGCAAGCTGCTGCAGGGTGATGCCGAACAGCGCCAGCCGCTCCGGGTCCGGCTCGACGCGGATTTCCTCCGGCTGATCGCCGACGATATAGGTCAGGCCGACATCGTCGAGCTTGGCGATCTCGACCACCAGCTCGCGCGCCAGCCGGGTCAGGTCGTTGGCGGTCCAGCGCGACGCCACCTCCGGTTTCGGAGCCAGCGTCACCGAGACGATGGCGACATCGTCGATGCCGCGCCCGACGATCAGCGGCTCGGGAATACCGAAGGGGATGCGGTCGTAATTGGCGCGAATCTTCTCGTGTACCCGCAGGATGGCGGTGTCGGCGCTGGTGCCGACCAGAAAACGTGCGGTGACGACCGTGCCGTCGTCCTGGGTCTGGGAATAGACATGCTCGACGCCGTCGATGCTCTTGACGATGGTCTCCAGCGGCTCGGTGACGAGCTTGACCGCGTCTTCCGCCTTGAGGCCGTCGGCGCGGACATGGATGTCGACCATGGGCACGGAGATCTGCGGCTCCTCCTCGCGCGGCAGGGTGACGAGCGCCACCAGGCCGAGCGAGAAGGCGGCGAGCAGGAACAGCGGCGTCAACGGCGAAGCGATGAAGGCCCGCGTCAGCCAGCCGGCGATGCCGAGCTTCATGGCAGGACGACCCTGTCTCCGGCCTTTAGGCCGGTCAGGACCTCGGTGCGGGGTCCTGCATCCGTCGCGAAGGTCTCGCCGGGAATGACGGCGACCTCGACCGGCGCCTCGCCGACGACGATCCTGACGTAGTCGAGACCGTGGCGGGTGACGATCGCTTCGGGCGGCACGGCGATGATCTGCCGCGTTCCGATGGGGATCGACACCAACGTGCGTTCGCCTACGAAAAAGTCGCCGAGCCCCTCGACTTCCACATCGGCCAGCACCCGCCCGTCCACGATCTCCGGATAGACCTTGGCGATCCGGCCCTTGAGGCTCGCCGCCGCGGTCTCGTCGGGGACGAGGCCGCGCTGGCCGACGATCACCTCGTCGCCCTCGGCGACGCCGCCGGCATGGCGTTCGGGCAGCGAAAGGCGCAGAAAATAGCCACCGCCGGCGATACTGGCGACGGTCTCGCCGGGCAGGATGACCGAGCCTTGACTGACTGGGACGCGCAGGATCCTGCCGCTTGCCGGGGCCGCGACCGCGCCTTCCGCCGACTGTTGGACGATGACCGACCGCTCGGCCCTAACGGCGTTCAGATCGCTGCCGAGCACGTCGGTCTGGGTTTGCAGCTCGTCGAGCCGGCTCTCGGGGATGGTGCCGCGGGAAAACAGCTCCTGGGCCCGCGACAGGTTCGTCCTGGCGTTCTCGAGCTGGGCCGAGACCGCCTTTATGCGTGCGTCTAGCGCGTCGAGTTGAAGCGCGAGCTTCGCGTCGACGACGGTGGCGATGACGTCGCCGGCCTTGACCTCGTCGCCCTCCTCCACGGCGATTTCGACGATGCTGCCGCCGATGCGCGCCCGCGCCGGCAGGATGTCGCGGCTCTTCACCTGGCCGAACACCGACTTCATGACCGCAACCGTGACCGGCGCGACCTTGAACTCGGCGGCGTGAGCGGCAACGGCGCTCAGCAGCAGGAAACAGGCAGACAGGATGGCGGCCAGCGGTTTCGGCACGGGAAGTCCCCCCGGTTTAATACATTCGAAAATGGCGCGGCCTCACGGCCGCGCGGACCTCACTCGAAGGCGACGCCGGGGCGGAAGCCCAGCTTCTTGAACACGATCGCCGCCGGGCAGAAACCGGTGAACGAGGCCTGGAGCATGTTGAGCCCGGCAAAGGCCGTCAGCAGGAACCAATAGGGCGATACCCACCAGCCCAACGCCAGCGACACCAGAACGACGCAGCCGGCAAACGCCATTACGGCACGATCAACGCTCATTGAATGTCTCCTTTCGATGACATTTCGGGGCAATAGATGTCCTTCAGCGCCAGCAGGAGCTGTCGGGTCTGCCCGTCCTTGATGGAATAGTAAAGCGTCTGGCTCTGACGCCGGAACGTGACCAGACCTTCCTCGCGCAACCGCGCGAGATGCTGCGACAAGGCGGACTGGCTCAGCGAAACGGCCCCGCCGAGGGCGGAGACCGCCATTTCGCCTTCCGCCGCGAGCCGGCACAGCATGAGAATGCGCTTCTCGTTGGCCACCAGCTTGAGGATCCTCGCGACGCGGCCCGCCTTGTCCTCGAGCGAGGTCATCAATCCGTCACCGGCCAGAGTGTTCATTTCATTCAGTCTCGCTTTAACATTAGATATTGCTAATATAGTTCACGCTAATGTAGTGTCAAGCGCCTTCGCGCCGCCGCCGCGGCAGCGCGCTAGGTGCGCACGATCATGCCGTCGGCGAGCGACCGGCGGTAGGCCCGGAAGGCCGGCACCGCGCCAACGATGAAGCCCGCCAGGACCACGAGGCCGATGACGGCCATGTTCCACGCCGTCGGCCAGGTGATGGGAAGGTAGAGGCCGAAACGCGCATCGACGATCGGCTGCGCGACGGCGAGCGACAGATAGACGAGAGCAAGCCCGAGCAGAGTGCCGAGCGCCGTCAGAATGGTCGCCTCGAGTGCGAACAGGCCGAAGACCTGCAACGGCCGCGCGCCAACCGAGCGCAGGATCGCCATCTCGCGGCGGCGCTCGTTGAGGGTCGAGAGCAGCATCGTCGCCATGCCGAGGAGCCCGGTGATCACCACCAGGACCGAGATCGCCGAAAGCGCCTGCTCCGCCGTTCCCACCAGCCCCCAAAGCTCCTGCAGCGCCACCCCGGGAAGGATGGCGAGCAGCGGTTCTGAGCGATATTCGTTGATCCGCCGCTGCATGGAGAAGGTGGCGAGCCTGGATTTCAGCCCGACCAGGAAGGCGGTGATCACCGTCGGCCGCAGGTCCATGGTCCGCACCTCTTCGGCGCCGATACCGAGGCCTGGAACCGGCGCGCCGCCGCGCCAGTCGACATGCATCGCCTCGATGCCCTCGAGGCTCACATGCACGGTCCGGTCGACGGGGGTTCCCGTCTTGGCGAGGACGCCCGCGACCCGGAACGGCTTGTCCTTGTGGCTGGCGAAGCCTTCGCTCCCCAATCCGTGCTGAACGACGATCGGGTCGCCAAGCCTGTAGCCGAGCGTTTCGGCGACCGTGGCCCCAAGGACGGCATCGAACACGTCGTCGAGGGGGCCACCGGCGGCAAAGCTCAGCTGCCTTTGGCGGGAAAAGCGGAAATGCTCGAAATAATCGCGGGTTGTGCCCAGCACCCGAAAGCCGCGATGGGAATCGCCGAGCGACAGGGGGATCGTCCAGGCGACCTGCGGGTTTTCGGCGATGTCGCGATAGCTTTCCCAGGAGATGTTGTTGGTGGCGTTGCCGATGCGGAACACCGAATAGAGCAGAAGCTGGATGGCGCCCGAGCGCGCGCCGACGATGAGGTCGGTGCCGGAGATCGTGTTGGCGAAGCTCGACTTCGCCTCGGTGCGGATCTTCTCGACGCCGATGAGGAGCGTCACGCTGACGGCGATGGTGAAGACGGTGAGCGACGCGGTGACCCGGCGGTTCAGAAGGCTCTTGAAGGCAAGCGACAGAATGGGCATGGCGGTTCTCACTCCCCGCTGCCAGCGCGGTTGATGTCGGCGAGCGCCAGCGTCCGGTCGAAGGCGCCGGCAAGGCTCGAATCGTGGCTGACGAAGACGAGCGTCGATCCGGCCGCGCCGATCTCGCCGAACAGGAGGTCGAGGAACGAGCCGCGCACGTCCGCGTCGAGCGACGAGGTCGGCTCATCGGCGATCACCAGCTCCGGTGCGCCGATCAGGCAGCGCGCCGCGGCGACCCGCTGCTGCTGGCCGGTGCTGAGCTCGGCCACCTGCCGCGAGGCGTTGGCGTCGGCGTCCAGCGCCATCGCCGCAAGCAGCCGCCTTGCCTCCTCTTCGAGGCTTGCCGCCCGTTCCAGGGCGCGCTTGCGGCGGGACGACGAGAACCGGCACGGCAGCACCACATTGTCGATCAGGGAGAGATAGGGGACCAGATTGAACATCTGGAAGATGATGCCGATATGGTCGGCGCGGAAGGCGTCCCGGCGGGCGCCGTCGAGCGCCGCCATATCGGTGTCCTTGATCTTAACGCCGCCCTGTTCGGGCACGGCGACCCCGCCCAACAGGTTGAGAAGCGTGGTTTTTCCGCTGCCGCTCGGCCCCTTGATGAAGAGCTTTTCGCCTTTCGCCACGCTCAGGCTTGGAATGTCGAGGATCAACGGGTCCTGCCGGCGCCAGCGGAACCGGACCTCGGACATGTGAACCATCGCATCGCCCATCGGGCCACCACTACTGAGCCGGCCTTTGCCCCAAGGGTCAGAGGTTCAGCCGCGCCGCGGCCGGCGTCAGCTCCTGCCCGCCCTGCCCGCGCGCGGCGATGAATTGGACCTCGAGCTCCCGCGCGGCGGGAAACTGCCGGAAAAACCCGACATCGACATGGGTCAGCGCGCCCGGTTCGGCGCAGAAAAACCGGTATCGGGCATGAAATTCCGCGTGTTCTTCGTGCGCTTCGCCTTCGCCCTCATGCCGTTCGTCGCCCATCAACTCCGATTCCACCTCGGCCTCCTCCAGCCGGCATTGGGCTTCTCTAGGAAAAACAAACAGTTGCGCGCCCGCCTTCAGGCGCGTTACAGCGTTTTCGACCGCCTCCCGGTCGGCCTGCGTCTCGGCCCCGTGCTCGAAGCCGACAATGTCGGCGCCGGGCGAAATCAGCTCGATTTCCACCATGTTCCCCTCCACCGCCAGGTTGAGCAGGCCGACGCCGTGGACGTGCGGCCCATGCTCCCGCTCCGCGGCCGCGGCGCCGGCGGAAAAAACCGCCAGAATTGCCGCGCAAGTCCACGACAGGACCCGCCGCCCGGCCGGCTCGATCCTGCTCCGCCCTTGCTCGTCGTTTCCCATCTTCCGACCTCCCCGACACCGGCAAGCCCGCGCAAGCGCCCTGCGCCCGTGATGTAACAATATAACATACCCTCAGCGGCGCCGGGAGAAAAGCCGCGACGGCCGCAAATTCAACCGCGGCGAGAAATTCTGCGGCGTTACGGCTGGCGGATCCAGGCTTTTCGGCTCTCCGGCGCGCGGTCCGCGTCGACCCTGGAGCAGCGTTACGGTTCGTAGATTTCGACCTTCAGGCCGTCGATCGTATAGCCCGCGTCGACCTTGGATTGGCCGTCGAAATAGTTCAGCAGGGTATTCGTCTTCTCGACCTTCATCCGTCCGGTGATCCAGATCGGCTCGTAGAGGTCGCCGCTGATGGTGCTGTCGTGCAGGCGCACGAACACCATCTGGTTCGGCGGCGGCGGCGGCACGTGAATGCAGGCGCCGACATAGGGGACGAGGAAGAACTCGCTCACCTCCGTGCCGGAGAATTCGAGCGGCAGCACATAGCCCGGCATGCGCACGAGCTGACCGTCGAGAGCCCCGACGACCGCCTCGCCGCGCTCGGCGACTTCCTTCTCGAGCTTGATGTATTCGCCGATCAAGGCGTCCACATCGAGCCCCTGCTTCGTCAGCTTGTCGATGCGTTCCTGCGCGATTTTCAACAGCGCGCTGTCGTCGTCTATAAGCCCCTGCATCTTCTCTATCTTGATGCCGATAATGGCGTGCAGGTCGAGCTTCTGGTCCCTGGTCAGGTGCTTGAACGGGTCGTGCAAAGGCGGAGCAGGAGGGACCAGGATTTCCCATGTGAGTTCGTGCGCCGTTTCGGCCGCCGCCAACGACGGCGCCATAAGGGCCATCGAGACAAAGGCGATTGCAATCAAACGGATCATTTCGGGAATTCCGCTCCAGCTTCCGGGATCTGATCGAGCAGCGGAAGAATGTAGGGAAAATCCGCCTGCCCGGCCAATCAAATCTTCGCGCCCCGGACGCGTTCCGGAAGCCTGCCTCCCGACATGAGCCGGCAGGCTCGCTCTACCCCCCTGCCAGCCAGGTCATATAAACGAGCCCGGCCGCGTTCATCGCCATGTGGCCGGCAAGCGTTGGCCGCAGCGAGCCGGTCTTGAGCCGCATGGCGCCGAGCAGGAGGCCGGTCGGCAGCAGCGCCGCCGCCTTGACCCACCCCTGGGAGACGTGCAGCAGCGCCCAAAGCACGGCCGTCGTCCACACCGCCGCCTGGGCCGAACCGGTGCGGCGATGGATGCCTGAGAACAGCCAGCCGCGAAAGGCGATCTCCTCGGCGATGGGAGCGGCGATCACGAGCCCGAGCGGATAGGCCCACATGCGCCAGTCGGCGGGATCGAAGCCGGTCTCCGCCGGAATCGGAATGCCGGCGAGCCGGTAGGCGACGACGAAGGCGGCGAGCGTCACGATCGGCACGACGATGATGCCGCCGACGATCGCCCATGGCGCAACCCGCCGCAGCGGCGCCGCCGCGGCCCGCCCGCCGGCGAGCGAGCGCCGGGCTATGGCCAGAATCAGCGCCACCATGGCCACCGCGTTGAAGATGAAGATGCCGCCGACGACGGCGAAATGATAGGCGGCCGCCGGCCCCTCGGCGGCCTCGGGCGACAGCAGGAGCTCGGTCAGCGACAGGCCCGAGGGAACAAGGCCAAACGATTGCAGGGCCCAGAACCCGGCGCTGACCACGGCGCCGCCGATCGCCGCCGACAGGCCATAGATCAGGGCGGCCGCGACGATCAACGCCAGGACCGGCCAGCCGGCGGCACCCCTCCCATCGCCCTCCGCCGGGGGGCTTTGCTGCGTCTTGGCTGCCTCGGCCGTGCCCTGCGTTTGGCTCATCCTCCGCACCCCGTTATGCGATCCGCGATACCTCCGCCCATGCGAATCGCGATCAATCCTATCTTTTTTTATTCATAATCCGCGCCTATATTGGGTCTGTCGGCTACGGCCGGCTATGGCGATAAACGGTCATCGCAATAAGCCCATCGGACCCGGGGGCGGTACCCGGCGCCTCCACCACATGGGCCCTGAGAAACGCAGGCCGCGACCGGCGGTCAGGGGCCATCTGATGGGGGCGAAATAGGATCGACGAGGGTCTAAAGGATGCGCTTTCGCCCGGCATGGTTCCGCCGTTATCGGGCCGAAACTATAGTTGCCAACGACAACTATGCTCCGGTTGCTCTGGCTGCTTAATGCAGCTCTAGCACCGAAATCGAAGTCCTAGCCGTTAGCACGGTCTAGGCGGGGTTCGGAGGGCACCTGGCAACAGAAGCCCTCCACTTTATGTCCGCCCCTGGGGGCGGGTGTCGAGGCCGCCACGGAACCTGACGGGTAAGGGGATGGCTGAGGACCTGTTCCGTTACGATTTGCGAGCCCAGAAGGCATTGCGCGGGGTCGTGCGCGAGGTGCTCGGCGAGGTCGCCGAGACCGGCCTTCCCGGCGAGCATCATTTCTACGTCACCATCAACACCGCGGCTCCCGGCGTCGAGCTCTCCGAGCGGCTGAAGGCGCGCCACCCCAGCGAAATGACCATCGTCCTGCAGCACCAGTTCTGGAACCTGAAGGCCGGCAAAGCCGCGTTCGAGGTCTCGCTGTCCTTCAACGACACGCCGGAACATCTGACCGTCCCTTACGCGGCGATCAAGGGCTTCTTCGACCCGAGCGTCCAGTTCGGCCTGCAATTCGAGCCGCTGGAGCCGGCGGCGCCCGCCGCCACGGCGGGAAAGACCGGCGGCGAGCGCCCGGCAAGCGCGGCTCCGGCCGTTCCCGCCCCGCCCGCCGACAGCGCCGAGAAGGTCAGGCCGCGGCCCAAGACGCAACCCAAGACCGAGGTCGCCCACGAGAGCGCCGAGGTCGTGCAGCTCGACGCCTTCCGCAAGAAGAGCTGAGGGCACGGAGCGGTTCCCGGCGGCAATTTCACGCGCCCGCCGGGCCTACCCTCGTGTGGCGTCGCCCCCTGCCCCATGCTAGAGCGTCATTTGGTCACGTGAACCATTTGACCGCCGATTGCTCCAGGAGGCCGCAGGAAAAGCGCGAAGGACGGCGATGCATGCGTCTCCTCTCCCCTGCGGGGAGAGGGACAGGGTGAGGCGGACATGCGTAACTTATTGAAACTCCTAACTCCCCCTCGCCCGGTCCGCCGACGCGAACCGACCTCTCCCCGGCGGGGAGAGGTGGTTCCGGCGCCGTAATCGCCGTCTTTGAGCTGCCTGCCGGAGACACCTTGATCTCGACCCCTATCAGCAGGGAGGATGCCTGCCATGACCAAGACCCGCACCGAGACCGATTCCTTCGGGCCCCTCCAGGTTCCCGCCGACCGCTATTGGGGCGCCCAGACGCAGCGCTCCCTAAGCAATTTCAAGATCGGCGGCGAGCGGCTTCCCGCCCCGGTGTTCCGCGCGCTCGGCATCGTCAAGCAGGCCGCGGCCCTCACCAACATGGAGCTCGGCATCCTCGACGCGCGCCTCGGAAAGGCGATCGCGGCTGCCGCCGAGGAGGTGATCTTGGGCAAGCTCGACGACCACTTCCCGCTTGTCGTCTGGCAGACCGGGTCCGGCACCCAGTCGAACATGAACGCCAACGAGGTCATCGCCAACCGCGCCATCGAGATGCTTGGCGGCAAGCTCGGCAGTAAGGATCCGGTGCATCCCAACGACCACGTCAACCGGTCGCAATCCTCGAATGACACCTTCCCCACCGCCATGCACGTCGCCGCCGCGGAGGAGCTGCGCCACCGGCTGGTCCCGGCCTTGAAGCACCTCCACAAAGCGCTCGACGGCAAGGCCAAGGCCTGGAACCGGATCATCAAGATCGGCCGCACCCATCTGCAGGACGCAACGCCGCTTACCCTCGGCCAGGAGTTCTCCGGCTATGCCCGCCAAGTGGCGCTCGCCATCGACCGCCTCGACGCCTGCCTGCCGCGGCTCTATGCGCTGGCCCAGGGCGGGACCGCAGTCGGCACTGGCCTCAACAGCCCGAAACCCTTCGCCAAGAAGTTCGCAAGTCACGTCAAGAAAATAACCAAACTTCCTTTCGTGACAGCGGAAAACAAATTCGAGGCCTTGGCCACACACGACACGATGGTGGAGCTGTCGGGGGCGCTCAACACCATCGCAGCGGGTCTGTTCAAGATCGCCAACGACATCCGCCTGTTGGGCTCCGGCCCGCGCTCCGGCCTCGGCGAGCTGGCGCTGCCGGAGAACGAGCCCGGCTCCTCGATCATGCCGGGCAAGGTCAACCCGACCCAGTGCGAGGCCATGACCATGGTCTGCTGCCAGGTGATGGGCAACCACACCACGGTGACGGTCGCCGGCAGCCAGGGCCATTTCGAGCTCAACGTGTTCAAGCCGGTCATCGTCTTCAACGTGCTGCAGTCGATCCGGCTGCTGGCCGACGCCGCCGTCAGCTTCACCGACAATTGCGTCAGGGGCCTGAAGGCGAACGAGGCGCGGATCGCCGAGCTGATGGCCCGTTCGCTGATGCTGGTCACGGCGCTGGCGCCGAAAATCGGCTATGACCGGGCGACCGAGATCGCCAAGGCGGCGCACAAGAACCGCACCACGCTCAAGCAGGAGGCATTGCGGCTGGGCTATGTGACGGAAGCCGAGTACGACGCCACCGTACGTCCGGAAAAGATGATCGCGCCGCGATAATGCATTGAAATAACAGTGAAAAAACACTCCGTCACCCTCAACGGCCACCGTACCAGCGTTTCGTTGGAGAAAGAGTTCTGGCGCGCGCTTAAGGAGATTGCCGCCGCGCGCGGCATGTCCGTCAATCGATTGATTGCCGAGATCGACCGCGATCGCGGCGCCGGAAATCTGTCCTCGGCCATCCGCCGCCACATTCTGCAGTCCCTGCGCCATCCAGGGGCAAAGCCGGGTAACAAGCCCTGACGCTGCTTGAATTCAGGCCAGCGCAATGGATCATTCCTCCTCCCCCACAAGGGGGGAGAATCGTTTTTGGGTAGCTGCACTTCCGCCGTCAGATCCGGGAAGACCCAAGCGTCTTGCCGATAGAGCGGTTCATGGTTCCCCTATAACCATGAACCGCTCTAGCCCCCCGGGTCGACCGGGTCGAAGGGCAGGTCGATATTGCCCGAGCGCGGCCGGCCCGGGTCCGGAAACCGTTGCGGCGGCGGCGCGGACAAGGGCGGCCACGGCGCCAGGCCGGGCGGCTCGTCTCGCAGGTCGGGCGGCAGCACCGGCGTGGTCAGAATCAACGGGCCCGTTGTTTCCGGCGGCGGCGGCGCACTGCGGCCATTGTCCGGCACGTCGACGGACGGCACCGGCGGCGTATTCACGATCAGCGGTCCGGACCCGTCCGGCGCTACCGGCGGTTCCGACCCGAGGCTCTTGCGCAGGGCCTCCCTCAACCGTTGATCGAGCGGCTTCTGGCCGCTTTCCTGCGCCGTGGGGGCAATCTTCAATTCCGATTCGACGGCGGCGGCCTCGGCCCGCGCCGCCTGGCGCTGGCGCGCCATGCGTTCGGCTTCCAACGTCGAGTCCTGTCGGCGGGCGGCCTCGCGGCGGGCGGCTTCCCGCTCCGCCGCCTCGCGGCCCTCGCGCGCGATGCGCTCCGCCTCCAGGCGCGCCGCCTCCAGGCGCACGCGGGCGATGCGTTCGGCTTCCTGCAGACGTTCCGCCTCCCGCCGCTCGCGGGCAATGCGCTCGGCTTCCAGACGCGCCGCCTCCCGGCGCTCGCGCAAAATCTGCTCGGCTTCCGCTTTCGCCGCCTGCAGGCGGGCGGCCTCGCGGCGGGCGGCTTCCCGCTCCGCCGCCTCCTCATGCAGGCGCGCCCTGCGTTCGGCTTCCAACCGCGCCGCCTGCTCGCGCGCCGCCTGCCGGCGCACCGTCTCCGCCTGGACGCGCATCAAGTGCTGGGTCCGCAACCGTTCCGCCGCGATGCGGGCATTCTCGCGCTTTTCGCGCGCGCGGCGCATATGCTCGTGGGTCTGCTGCATCAGGATGCGGTCGAAACGCTCCCCCTCCACCGCGTCCGCCTGCGCCGCCTCGAGACGGCGCACATCCTCCTCGAGCCGCCGCACGGTGAGATATCCGGTCAGCGCGCCGACGTCGAGCTGGCGCTGCGGCCCCGCCAACGGCCCGGCGAAGACCAGCGTGACCGGCGGGACCGCCGCCAGCTTCTCGGTTGCGGCCGGCGTCAGCGTCCATTCGCTGTCGAGCTTGAGCTGGTGCAGGTCGACGAGCGTCGACGCGACCAGGCTGGCATCCTTGGATTCCAGCGCCATATTCTTAGCCGAGACGATGCCCTCATTGACCTCGAACACCCCGTCGAAGCTGTCAAAGGCAAGCGCGCCGGCGGCGAGATAGCCCTGAAACACGTTCAGGACCCGGTCCTCCTTCAGCTCCAGGCCGGAATCGGCGGCCTTGACGATTTCCACGAAGGCGTTCGGATCGAGGCCGCGCAGCACGCCGTTGCGGGCGCTGATCTTTCCTTCCCCGCCGAGCGAGGAGACGAGGCCGAGCCAGCTGCGCCCGGAGCCGTTGACACGGGTGGAAAGGTCGATGCTGCCGGTTGCGACCGGCGTCCCGCCGGGAGCCCAGGCCAGCTCGTCGAGGACGGCGTCCTCGAGGCTGATGTCGGCGGTAAAGGTCACGCCGCGCTGCAGCACGGAGTCGGCCAGCCGCAGATTGGCCGTCGCCTCGCCGCCGAAAAGTCGCCCCTGCAGGTTGTTGAGGGCGGCGCTGCCCGGCTGCAATTGCAGGTCGAAGCGGGCGCCGCCCATCAGCGCGCCGCCGGGAAGCTCGAGCCGGTTGGTGCTGACGCCAACCGTTCCCTCGAAAAGCCACGTTGTCGCAAGGTCGAACGGCGCCTCCGGCCAGGCGCCGGGCACCGGCTCGCTGCTCTCCGCGCCGAGCAGCGTGGCAAGCAGCCAGGGCAGGCTCAGCATATCCAGATCGAGATTGCCCTCAAGGCGCCGGCCGCCTTCGGCCGGCAACTCGAGCCGCAAATCGCCGATGAACGTCTGCCGCCCCGTCTGGCCGTCGATGTCGTGGAGCCGCCAGCGCGCGCCCTGGCGCTCGAGCGTCCCGGAAATCTCCGCCTTCACTGGCATCTCGGCGTCCTTGCCCGGCGCATCGAGCCGGCGCAGCAGCAGACGGGCGTCCTCGGTCGCGGCCTCGATGCGGCCCGCGAAGGCGGTTCCGGAGTCGATGGTCAAGGTCCCGTCCATCTGGCCGGTCACGCCGAGAAAGCCCGCCTCTGCGCTCAGTTTCGCGCCTTCGGCCAGCGGCCCGGCAAGCTTGAGGCGCACCCGGCCGGGCAGCTTTTCCTCAGCGCCGTTCGCGCCCGGCGGAATGCCGAGCTGGGCCAGCAACTTTTCGCCGTCCGGATTGCTTGCCTCCGCCGATACCTCGAAGGTGCCGGCGCGCAGGTCGGACAACTGGCCGCGAAAGCTTGCCTCCGTCTTGGCAAGGGTGCCGCCCAGGGCGGCGGAAAACGTCGCCTCCACCTCGGTGCCGGCGTCCGAGCGGATCGCTTTCAGCGTCGCCTCGACGGCTGCCGGGCTGATCGCGGCCGCCTGCGCCGCCAGCTCCGCGCCGTCGCGTCCGGTAAATCCGAGTTCTGTCGCAAGCCGCGCCACGCCGGTCAGATCGTCCGAGGTCATCGAGGCGATCAACTCGCCGTCCGCCCGGCCGAACACGTCGTCGACGCGGCCGGACGCGGCCAGCGACGTGCCGCCGAGATCGCCCAGCGACAGGCTGTTTACGGTGAGCGAGCCCTGCGAATAGACGAGGTCGGCGACCAGCGCCCGTCCGGTCACGTCGCCGAGGCTCAGGCTTTCGGCATCGAGCCGCAAGGCGATGTCGGGCGGCGGGCGTCCCTGCCCTGCCTCCTCTGCGCCCGCCTCGCCCGCGGTCCGCGGAACGATCTCGAAATAGCGGTCGAGGTCGAGCGCGTCGAGGGCGAGCACCAGATCGAGCTTGCGCGAGGCGCCTTCGCCGCCCTGGTAGAAGACCCGTCCGGCGATCGCCGTATCGTCGAGATGCGCCTCGAGGTCGTCGAGCCTGAACACGCCGTCGCGCAGGCCGAGCCGCGCCTTGGCCACGATCGCCGCGGCCCCCGGCCGGACCCTGAGAGTGCCAACGCTGAAATCCTCGATCCCCAGCCATTGCAGGAGCAGCCCGGCCTGGAGCGTCTCCAGCTGGGTCGTGGCGTCGAGCGACGGCGCGGCATCGCCGAGCGCCACCGTCCCCTTGCCCGTCAGCACGCTCTTGCCCGGCAGGCGGACGCTGAAATTCTTCACCGAGACCCTCGCCTCGGCGACGTCGGCGGCAACGTCGAGGTCCTCGGCAAGGCTGCCGTTGATGAGCACCGCATCGGCCGCGAGCCGCAGGGCAAGCGGCGCATTGAGCGCCTTGATCCACGTCTCCAGCCCCGACGCCACCGCGCCGAGCTCGCCGACCGCGGCCCGGCCCCCCGGCCCATGGCCGAGCGCCCGGTCGAGATCGATCTGGCTTGCCCGCATCTCGGCGTCGAAGCGCAAGATCGGATAAAGATCGATCCTGCCGCCGCCGGCAAGCTGCACCGCCCGTTCGTCCTCGCCGATGCCGATCGAAAGTGTCTTCGCCGTCACCGCGAGCGGCGTCGCCTCGATCTCCATGGTGGCCCGCCAGGGCGCCCCGGCCCGCTCGGCGCGGTAGGCCTGCGGCACGTCCTCGCTGACCGCCGCCGTGACCCGTTGCAGCCACGCCTCGCCGCGGAACTCCGGTTGCCCCTCGGAGGCCGAAAGCAGCCCGTCGAGGGCAAGCTCGAATTCGCCGCTCGCCGGCTGTACGGCAAGCTTGGTCCGCAGCGCGCCATCCTCCTGCACCTGCCCGGTGGCAAGCCGGAACGCGTACAGCACGCCATCGTCGATGACGCCGCCTGCGGCCTTGAACGGCCCGCTGAGCGAGGGGGCCCCGCCAGTCAGGTTGAACCCGGTCAGGGTCCGGACTTCCCGCATGTGCTCGTCGCGGATGGTGATCGAGCCCTCGCGGATCTCCAGCGCGTTGAGGGACACGCGCCGCGGATCGATCGAGCTGCTGGCGGCGCCGAAACCGGGCAGCTCGACGCTGCCGTCGCTGCGCCACAGCACCTGCAGCGCCGGCTCTTCGATGATCAGCTCATCGAATTCGATCTTGCCGCTGAGGATCGGCGCCAGCGCCATGCGCGCCTGGATGCGCGGCGCGGTAAGCAGCGGCATGGCGTCCTCTCCCCCGTAGGCGTAGACGCGCAGGCCGTTCGCCTTCAGGACCGGAGTCGGCAACAGGCGCAACTCGACCACCTCGCCGACGCTGACCGGCTCGCCGGCCACTTCGCTCAGGCGCGCTTCGAGGAGGTACTTGTAGGCGTTCCAGTCGATGAGGAACGGCCCGAGCAGCGCCGCGAACATGGCAAGCACGACGGCCACGCCGACCGAGAGCAAAACCGAGTTCACAAGGCTATCCCCGCGAAATGGGTCAAATTGCAACTCTCAACTTACATCCCCGCCCGCCTGGTGCCCTATTGGCTGCCGTCTACCGCATTGCCGCCGTAACTTTCTTATAGGGCAAAAATCTTACCTGGATTCATAATGTTATCAGGATCAATTGCCTTTTTTATGGCGCGCATGAGGTCGACGCCATTTCCGTGTTCCATGGTTAAATACTTCATCTTGCCTTCGCCGATGCCGTGCTCGCCGGTGCAGGTGCCTTCCATGGCCAGCGCCCGCTCCACCATGCGCTCCAGCATGGTTTCGGCGCGGGCCAGCTCGTCCGCATCGTCGAGGTTGACCATGATCGTGGTGTGGAAATTGCCGTCGCCGACATGGCCGACCAGCGGCGCGTGCAGATTGTTTTTCTCGATGTCGCGCTTGGTGTCGAGCACGCATTCGGCCAGCCGCGAAATCGGCACGCAGACGTCGCTGACGAGGGCCTTCTTGCCGGGCGCCGAGGCGACGGCGGCGAAATAGGCATTGTGGCGCGCCGTCCACAGCCGGTTGCGGTCCTCCGTTTCGGTCGCCCAGTCGAAGGGGCCGCCGCCGAACTCGCGCGCAATCTCGCCGAACCTCTCCGCCTGCTCGCGCACGCTGTTCGGCGAGCCGTGAAACTCGACGAACAGGGTCGGCGTCGCCTTCAGCGACAGCTTGGAATAGGCGTTGCAGGCGCGCACCTGCACCTCGTCGAGAAGCTCGATGCGGGCCACCGGGATCCCCGACTGGATGGTCGCGATCACCGCCTCGCAGGCGCCCTTGAGCGTCGAGAACGGGCATACGCCGGCGGATATCGCCTCCGGGATGCCGTGCAGCCGCAAGGTCAGTTCGGTGATCACGCCGAGCGTGCCTTCCGCGCCGATGAAAAGGCGGGTGAGGTCGTAGCCGGCCGAGGATTTCTTCGCCCGGCCGCCGGTGTGCACGATTTCGCCGGAAGGCAGCACCGCGGTCAGATTGAGCACATTGTCGCGCATCGTGCCGTAGCGCACCGCGTTGGTGCCCGAGGCGCGCGTCGCCGCCATGCCGCCGAGGCTGGCGTCGGCCCCCGGGTCGATGGCGAAGAAGGTGCCGGTGTCGCGCAGATACTCGTTGAGCTGGACCCGCGTCACGCCGGCCTCCACCTTGCAGTCGAGGTCCTCCTGATGCACGGCGATGATGCGGTTCATCTGCGAAAGATCGACCGAAACGCCGCCGAAGGGCGCATTGACGTGGCCCTCGAGCGAGGTTCCGGTGCCGAAGGGGATGACCGGAACGCGGCGCTCGGCGCAAACGCCGACGATCTCGGCGACCTCCTCGGTGGTTTGCGCGAAGACGACCGCGTCCGGCGGCGTATTGCGGTGCCAGGTGATCGTGCTCGCGTGCTGCTCGCGCACCGCCCGACCGGTCGAGAAGCGGTCGCCGAACCGCTGCTTGAGCACGGCGAGCGCCTCGTCCGTCCCCTTGCGCTCCCTTTTACGCACGGATTGCATCGTCTCTCTCTCCGACGGGCGCCGCGCCGGCGGGTGCGGGCCGACCGATCATTGCCCCAAACCTATCAGAAACCGCCAAATGGGCCAAAGCCGAAGGCGGCTACATTCCGTCTTTTGACGCGTCCCGCGCCTGCGCTATGAAGGAACAGGACCCGATTCCGGACAAGGAACGCCTCCGCCATGCCGTTCGAAGCGCCCCTCACCTCGCCGATCATGCATGTCGAGCCGGCATGGATCGACTATAATGGCCACTTGAACATGGCCTACTACAATGTGTTCTTCGACCGCTGCGTCGACAACGCCTTCGCCCTCGTCGGCATGGGGCCGGACTATGTGAAGAGCCGCCATGCCTCCTTCTACACGCTCGAGGCCCATGTCACCTATCTCGCCGAGCTTGGCGAGGGCGACGCGGTGCGGGCGACCTTCCGGATCATCGACTTCGACGCCAAGCGGGTGCACGCCTTCCAGGAGCTCTATCACGCCGCGAACGGCTTCCTGTCGGCGACCTCGGAGACCATGACCCTGCACGTCGACACCCGCGCCCGGCGCTCGGCGCCCTTCCCGGACGACGTCATGACCCGGATCGGGGAAATGCATGAGGCCCATGCCGGCTTGCCGCGCCCGTCGCAACTCGGCCGCGTCATCGCCATTCCCCGCCAGCCGAGGTGACCCGGCCTTGGCTCGCCTGCGCAACCGGTTCCGGGCTACCTTGCGGTTGGCGCGTCGGGGGCTCGCGGCCCACGCGGTCGGCTGGGCGGCGCCCAACATTCGCGCCGCCCTCACCCGCCGCGACGGCATCGTCTGGCTGATCGCCATCGCCGTCGGGCTGGCCGCGGCCGGCGGCGCCATCGCCTTCCGCGTCGCCATCGCCATGACCCAGGTGCCCTGGCTCGGCGGCGCCAGCGAGGCGGTGGCCTCGATGGCCCGCACCAGGCCCTGGTGGGTCATTCTGCTGGCCCCTGCCGCCGGCGGGCTCCTGGTCGGGCTGGCGCTCGGCTATCTGATGCCCGGCCGCCGCGCCGAGAGCGTCGCCGACGTCATCGAGGCGCAGGCCGTCGGCGGCAGCCGCATCCCGCTGCGCCGCGGGCTCATCAGCGCCGGCATCGCCGCCGTCTCGCTCGGTTCGGGCGCCAGCGCCGGTCGCGAGGGCCCGGTGGTGCATCTCGGCGCCAGCCTCGCCTCGGCCCTGAGCGCGCGCTTCCACCTGCCGCCGGGCGGCCGGCGCACCATCCTCGCCTGCGGCGTCGCCGGCGCGGTCGCCGCCTCCTTCAACGTGCCGATTGCCGGCGCCCTGTTCGCCCATGAGGTGATCCTCGGCCACTATGCGCTGTCGGCCTTCGTTCCGATCGTCATATCCAGCGTCGGGGCGAGCGTCGTCTCGCGGCTCTATTTCGGCGACTTTCCGGCCTTTACCGTGCCCAGCTACCACATCGCCTCGCTGTGGGAGTTCCCGGCCTTCGCGCTGCTCGGCCTGACCTGCGCGCTGGTCGCGATCCTGTTCCAGTTCGCCATCATGGGCACCGACTGGATCGCGCGAAAGGTGCCGCTCAGGCTGTGGCTGCGGCCGGTGGTCGGCGGCCTCCTGGTCGGCGCCATCGCCATCTTCTTCCCGGAGATCCTCGGCGTCGGCTACGAGGCGACCGACATGGCGCTGAACCAGCAATTGCCGCTGATGATGCTGATCGCCCTCATCGTCGCCAAGACGGCGGCGACCGCGATCACGCTCGGCAGCCGCTTCGGCGGCGGCGTGTTCTCGCCCTCGCTCTATCTCGGCGCCATGACCGGCGGCGCCTTCGGCTATATCGCCGCGGCGGCCTTTCCCGAGATCGCATCCAGCCATGGCCTCTACGCCATACTCGGCATGGGCGCGGTGACCGCCGCCGTCCTCGGGGCGCCGATTTCGACCACCATGATCGTGTTCGAGCTGACCGGCGGCCTGGCATTGTCCATCGCGCTTCTGCTGACGGTGTCCGTCGCCAGCGCCGCCACGCAACTGATCCACGGCCGCAGCTATTTCCACTGGCAGCTCGCCATGCGTGGCCTGTTTCTGCGCGAGGGGCCGCACAAGCGGCTGGGGCGGCTGTTGCGGGTCAAGGACTTCATGCAGCCGATGGGCGAGGGCGAGGCGATCACGGCCTTCGACGCCGCCTCCGGCGAGCCCTGGCTGACGCCCGCCGAGACCATCGAAACCGCCTTGCGCGTCTTCGCCGCCGAAGGCGTCTCCAAGGTGCCGGTCGTCGACGAGAGCGACGAGAGCCGCATCGTCGGCTGGGCATTTCACGTCGACGCGCTCGCCGTCTTCAACGAGGCGCTGATCGACGCCAGCATCGAGGAGCACCGGTAGCTATTTTGCGTGGCCCAGTGCGCCGCCACGCACCGTGACGCGCGGCGCCGGGGCGGAATGCAACCTTCCGCTTCCGGAACAAGCACCGGACATCGTATGGCGCCGGCCCACAAGGCCGAAGGTGACCTCAAATCGGACCCGGACTGGCGACCGGGTCAGCGTCTGTGATTTGCCGCTTTCGCGCTGTTGTCTCAGGAGAAAATCCGCGAGCCCGACATTTGCTCCTGGACAGTCACATCGTGCACGTCGTGCGGACGAGCAATGTCATCGGGTCTATGGAAAACTCACCGCCAAGACTCTTGCCGAACAGTGCAAGCCAGCGCGCCTGGGCGACATAGGCGGGCCGTTCCCGGGCCTCGGCGCACGGGTATTTCGATCCGGCTAGGTTCTGCAAGTGGTGGACCATCTCATGAACGAGCACGGAGAGTTCGGCGGGAGTGGCGCCAGTCCATCCTTCCTGCACATAAATCGTCTGAGTGGCGTCGTCGTAAAGGGCCACCACATCGTACTCCCGATCCCACGATACGGTTCGGTCGCCCCCATTATCGACATGCGTTGCCCGGTCTGGAAGCAAGCCGCCGAAACGGAGCATCTCCAGCTTTGCCAGCGGAACGAGCATTACCCGCGGCGGATCCTGGACGGCCGACATACCAAAGTCTGCCGAAAGCCAGGCAGCGATCGCGGCCAGAATTGCGGGCGTAGGCGGGCCGACGCCCCGCTGTAGTTTGGCTGCGTTGAGAACGCGGACAGTAATTCCCGATACATTATCGATTTGCTCCAGTCGCCTTTCTGTGATCGAGGACAGGGAACCGGAATTCAGCTTCTGGACAGGTTGGGCCAAGGACGGGCCGAGCGTCGTCAACATGAGGAACGCCGCGCATAGGCTGGAATGATTCGGCATGGTCTCCTCCACCGAAGGGAGGCCCAACAATGCCAGCGGTGGCTTCCCCCCGTCCTCGAGACGCGCCTGATTTATCGCTGAATTATTCCCGCCATTTCCCTGAGGCTGGTATGCTTGCGCAGTGGAGGAACCGTGCTCTACGACTTCGAAGAATATTCCATCGATACCGACCGACAGGAATTGCGGCGGGGAGCCAATCTTGTCGCTGTCGAACCGCAGGTTCGAGATCTTCTTCTCTACCTCATCCGCAATCGCGAGCGCGTGGTCAGCAAGGATGACTTGATCGCGGACGTTTGGAACGGTCGCATTGTATCGGATTCGACGCTTACCAGCAGAATTACCGCCGTTCGCAAAGCCATCGGCGACAGCGGCGCGCATCAACGATTGATCCGCACCATCTCGCGAAAGGGGCTGCGCTTCGTAGGTGAGGTCCGCGAGAAACACAACGCCGATGCCGCCGACTCCTCAAGAATGGCGAAGGACCGAGACACAGCGCTTGAGTTGCTGCTCGGCACGGCGGTGCCTGCGCTCCCCGACAAACCCTCAATCGCAGTTCTGCCATTCACCAATATGTCCGACGATCCCGAACAGGAGTATTTCAGCGACGGAATTACCGAGGACATCATCACCGCCTTGTCGCGCTTGAGGTGGTTCTTCGTCATCGCCCGCAATTCAACCTTTGCCTACAAAGGAGAAGGTGCGGACGTGAGACAAGTGGGACGCGATCTTGGAGTCCGCTACGTTCTTGAAGGAAGCGTCCGCCGGAGCGGGAAGCGAGTGCGCATCACCGCCCAGCTCCTGGACGCGGCTACAGGCACCCATATGTGGGCGGAGCGATATGACCGTGAGCTTATCGACATATTCGCTCTGCAGGACGAGATAACAGCAAGCGTCGCGGCGGCAATCGAACCAAAGCTTTTGGCAGCCGAGGGTACGCGGGCTGAAACACGCCCGGTCGAAAATCTAGATGCATGGGATCTGGTCGCGCGCGCCGTGACGCGCTTCTGGAAGCTGTCCGCCGCCGACAGCGAGACGGCAATCGGCATCCTGCACCAAGCCGTTGAGCGTTATCCAAATTATGCACCTCCGCATAGCTTGCTGGCGTTCGCGCTACTCGTCGCAGGTCACATGGGTTGGAGACCCTCAGGAAATGATCGGGAGTCCGTCGAGCGCCTTGCGCTCCGCGCGGTCCAACTCGATGGAAGCGATCCGTGGGCGTACATGGCGCTTGGTTACCTTGCCTTTGCGGTACGACGAACCGATGAAGCCGTCGGCCGCTTTTTCACCGCAATCGATCTCAATTCGAACTTCGCGGCCGCTTATGGATACGCTGGCTGGGCACAGGCTCATGACGGCCGCTCCGATGAAGCGATCAAGAACCTACAAAAAGCAATAAGGATGAGCCCCCGCGATCCCTTCAATGTTTTCTATATGGCCGGTTTTGCTGCCGCTCATTACATCGCGGGCCGGTATGCCGAAGCAGCGGAATGGGCACGACAAGCTCTCCTGATGCGACCTGGTCATCTCGGTGCACGCCGAAAGCTTTGCGCAAGTCTGGCGCAGGCGGGGCTAATCGAGGAAGCAAGATCGGAAATGGCACAACTGCAAGAGCTTCAGCCAAACCTGTCGCTTGCCTGGATTGAGCAGGCTGTACCCTACACCTCCCGGCCGATGATCCGCTTTCTGGATGGCATGCGCAAAGCTGGCCTGACGGTTTGATCGGCTCTCATAGCCGAACGCCGGATTGTGGCAGCTCACGCAGTTCACCGTCTGCGCGTCGGAAAGGCGCGGATCGAAGAACAGCATCTTGCCGAGGGTCGCCATCTGCGGCGAATAGGGAGCTCGCTCCGGGAACGGGATAGACAAGGGCCTCCGGAAGAGCTCCTTCAGCGTGACGAGGACCTCGTCGGTTTCGGCAAGCGCGCTTTGTCCGCCGATGACGGCTGCGGCGGCCACGGCCATTGTCAGGATCCAGTTGCGGATCGACCCAGTTTCCCTCATGCCGCGCGGCCGCCACATGCGCTGCCGTGTGTCCGGCAAAAATTCCGATTTGCTTGAACGCTTTTTCCCGAACGGCGCATTCCTACGCCAAGTAGCGTCCGCCGGAGAAAAAAGAGCATAAACCCTGCTAAGGATTGGATAATGATCATGATTTCCGCAAATGCTTGCCGCCGCGCCGCGCGCTCCGGCGCGCCGGCCGGGAGACGCCATCGGCGGCTCGCCAAACCGCCGGCAAGTGCTATGGTGCAAGGCTGATGCAGATTCGGTCACACCCATGACGAGCCGTTCGTCTCAAAGAGCGGCGCCGCCTGAGCCTGCGATCCGCGAGGGCGGCATCGCTCAGCGCGCGCTTGCCGCGAGTGGCGCGCCCTATCTTGCCGCCCTCAACGCCGAGCAGCGCCACGCGGTTGAGACCCTAGACGGCCCGGTGCTGGTGCTCGCCGGCGCCGGCACCGGCAAGACCCGCGTGCTCACCACTCGTATCGCCCATATCCTGCGGACCGGCCGGGCGCGGGCCCACGAGATCCTGGCCGTGACCTTCACCAACAAGGCGGCGCACGAGATGCGCGAGCGGGTGATTGCGCTCATCGGCGAGTCGGCGCAGGCGATGCCCTGGCTCGGCACCTTCCATTCCATCGGCGTCAAGATCCTGCGCCGCCACGCCGAGCTGGTCGGCCTCAGGCCCGATTTCACCATCCTCGACACCGACGACCAGATCCGCCTGCTGAAGCAGGTCATCGCGGCGGAGAATATCGACGAGAAGCGCTGGCCGGCGCGCCAGCTTGCCGCCTATATCGACAATTGGAAGAACCGCGGGCTGATGCCCGACAAGGTGCCTGCCGGCGACGCCTTCGCCTATGCTAACGGCCGCGGGGCGCATCTCTATGCCGCCTATCAGGAGCGGCTGCGCACCCTCAACGCCGTCGATTTCGGCGATTTGCTGATCCTCTGTCTCAAGCTGTTCCAGGAGCAGGCCGACGTGCTCGACAGCTTCCAGAAGCGCTTCCGCTACATCCTGGTCGACGAATATCAGGACACCAACGTCGCGCAATATCTGTGGCTGCGGCTGCTGGCGCAGCAGGGCGGCAATATCTGCTGCGTCGGCGACGACGACCAGTCGATCTATGGCTGGCGGGGTGCCGAGGTCGACAACATTCTGCGCTTCGAGCACGATTTTCCCGGCGCCCGGGTGATCCGCCTGGAGCGCAACTACCGCTCCACCTCGCATATTCTGCAGGCCGCCTCCCATCTCATCGCCCATAACGAGAGCCGCCTCGGCAAGACCCTGCACACCGACGGCGAGGACGGCGAGAAGATCGCCGTGCGCGGCCTGTGGGACGGCGAGGAGGAGGCCCGCGCCATCGGCGAGGACATCGAAGATCTCCAGCGACACGGCCACGGCCTCGACGAGATCGCCATCCTGGTGCGCGCCTCCTTCCAGATGCGCGAGTTCGAGGACCGCTTCGTCACCCTCGGCCTCAACTACCGGGTGATCGGTGGCCCGCGCTTCTACGAGCGGGCGGAGATCCGCGACGCCCTGGCCTATCTCAAGCTCACCGTCAACCCGACCAACGACCTGGCCTTCGAGCGCATCGTCAACACGCCGCGCCGCGGCCTCGGCGACGCCACTCTGAAAGTGCTGCACGAGCATGCCCGCTTCGCCGAGGTGCCGCTGACCACCGCCGCCCGCACGCTGATCGAGACGGAGGAGGTGAGGGCGGCTCCGCGCCGGGCGCTCGCCGCGCTGTTGGCCGATTTCGAGCGCTGGCGCTCGCTCGTCGACACGCTGCCCCATGTCGAACTTGCCGAGATGGTGCTCGACGAGTCCGGCTACACCGAGATGTGGCAGAACGAGAAATCGGCCGACGCGCCGGGCCGGCTCGAGAACCTGAAGGAGCTTGTCCGCTCCATGGACGCCTTCGGCTCGCTTGCCGAGTTCCTGGAGCATGTATCGCTGATCATGGACGCCGACAGCGCGACTGCCGGCGACGAGCGGGTCAACCTGATGACCCTGCATGCGGCCAAGGGGCTGGAGTTCGACACCGTGTTCCTGCCCGGCTGGGAGGAGGGCCTGTTCCCGCATCAGCGCGCGCTCGACCAATCGGGCCGCGCCGGGCTCGAGGAGGAGCGCCGGCTTGCCTATGTCGGCCTGACGCGGGCGCGGAAGCGGGCGCGCATCTCGTTTGCCCAGAACCGCCGCATCCATGCCCTTTGGCAGTCGAGCATCCCGTCCCGCTTCCTCGACGAATTGCCCGAGGAGAATGTCGAGATTCTCGGCCGCGACGGCAGCTTCGCCGGCTCCATGGGCGGGCCCTATGGCGCCAGCCGGTTCGATTCCGAGGTCGCCTTCGCCGGCTCCTACGAGACCCCCGGCTGGCGGCGCGCCCGCCGCTCCATGCGCCGCGGCCCCGGCGCCCAGGGCCCCGGCGCCCAGGGCATGCCCCCGACCATCGACGGCGAGTTGACCGTGCGCGAGCACGAGACCGTGACGCGATTTGCCGTCGGCGAGCGCGTGTTTCACCAGAAATTCGGCTACGGCCGCATCGCCGCCATCGACGGCAACAAACTCACCATCGATTTCGACAAGGCCGACCGCAAGCGCGTGCTCGATTCCTTTGTCGAGCGCCCCTGAGCCCGGCTGGCTCCCCTCCCCTTCTTAACCTTCCGTTAACCATAGGAACATTCTTTCCCGCAGAACTTATCCCCGCTCTCCGGAGCGCTCTTAGACCCAAGCCCATCCCCCGCCCGAGGGCCGGAAGAAAGGCGGCATAACCCGGATCGATCCAGATCGCGGCAACGGCGAAGCTCGCCCTCCTGCTCTTTGACAGCGTGGTTGCGAAAGTCGGTCGCGAGCCGCAATAATCAGTAAAACGCCGTCAGGGTGCCGTCGTCGAGCAGCACGAACAGGCCGCCGGAGGCGACGATCGGGGCAATATGGCTGGGGGCGCCGAGCTCGTACTGGCCGCCGACCTCGCCGGTGAGGGCGTTGACGGCGACCATTTTCTTGTTCGAGGAGGTCAGCCACAGCCGGCCGCCGGCCACCGCCGGCCCGCCCCAGCGGACGCTGGCTTCGCCGGGCAATCTGGTCAGCCAGCGCACCTTGCCGCTCGCCCGATCGAGCGCCACGAGCTGGCCGTTCAGGGAAACCACATAGGCCGTCTCGCCGGCCACGGCCGGGGCCTGGGTACCGGCGATGTTGCGGGTCCACAGCCGCTCGCCGGTCTTCTCGTCGACGGCGACCATGCGGCCCGAAACCGAAACGGCGAAGACCATGCCGCCATCGATCACCGGCCGGGCGGCGACGTCGTTGATCCCCGACAGCGTGGTCAACAATTGCGTCCGGGTCAGCGAATCGACCCACATCGGCTCGCCGCTGTCGGCATTGAATGCGATCACCTCGCCGGAGGAATAGGGCGCGACAACGGTGGTGCCGGAGACCGCGGGGCTGGCGTTGGCGATCAGGCCGGCGGCCTCGGGAATACCGCGATAGGACCAGACCTGGCTGCCGTCCTCGGCCGACAGCGCGTAGAGCTGGTTGTCGGCGCCGATGATGAACAGGTGCCCGCCGCTGGCGGTCGGCGCCGAGCGGATCGGCACCGTCACCTTGCTGACCCAGAGCTGGCCGCCGGAGGCCGGATCGAGCGCGACCACCTTGCCAAAGCCGGTCGCCGCGAACAGCCGGCCTCCGTCGGCCGCCAGACCGCCGCCGCTGATGACGTCGGCCTCCTCCTCTTCCGGCCGCAGCGACACGCTCCATTGCCGGCCGCCGGTCAGCGAATAGGCGCTGACTTGGGCGGCGGTGTCCATGACGAAGACGCGGCCCTGATAGACGATCGGCGAAGCGGACAGCCGCGCCTCGTCGTTGGAGCCGCGCGCCGCCCGGGCGCTCCAGGCCTGCTTCGGCGCCGATCCGAGGGCGAGGTGGCCAGGGGCGTTGCTGGCCGGCCCGCCCGATTGCGGCCAGTCGGCGTTGGCGCGCGCGGCCGGCAGCGCCGGAACCTGCGCCGCCTGCGGATCGGCGACCAGCGGGTCGGTCTCGAGAAGGATCGCCTGCCGCTCGCCGGGCAATCTCTCTTCCTTCTCGGCGAAGGGATTGATGTCGCCGAGGGAAAAGCCGGACGAGCAACCGGAAAGCGCCACCAGGACCATCGCGGTCAGGATCGGATTGCGCGGGAAAGGCCTCATTGCGCGGCTCCGGAACCGGCGGCGGCCGCGGCGCGCCTGTCCGGCGCGATCAGCGTCAGCATCATGTCGGCGCGCTGGCGCAGCTCCTGCGGCGCCCCGAGATCGGCGGAGATGGTCTCGAAGGCCTCGGCGGCGGCGTCGATGTTGCCCTCGCGGTAGGCGGCAAGGCCGAGAATCTCCCAGGCCGAGTTGCGCCACGGATTGGCCGCCTCGGTGACCCCGGCAAGCCGGTCCTTGAGGCTTTGATAGGATGCCGTGTCGACCAGGACCAGCGCCGCCTTGACCCGCGCCAGATCTCTGAGCACCGGATCGCCGGCCGCGGCCGCCAGCGCCTCATAGTCGGCAACCGCGCCGTCGCGATCGCCGCTGCGGGCCTTGGCGGCAGCCGCCGCGAAGTGGGCGAGCACCGGATATCCGCCGCTGCCGCTGCGCGTGAGCTCCTCGAAGGATTTGAGGGCGTCGGCCTCCCTGCCCTGCTGGGCAAGCTGCAGCGCTGCCTCGAACCGGGCGCCGGAATTGGCCGCCTGGCGCGCCTGATACCAGGTCCAGCCCTTGTAGCCGGCGACGCCCGTGACGATCAGCACCGCGGCGGCGACGATAAGGACAGCGTATTTCTTCCACAGCTTCTGCAGCAGCTCCTGGCGCAGATCTTCGTCGACTTCGCGAAAGATGAGATCGTCGCTCATGACCGGCGTCCGCTGCTCTTACCTATGCTAGAGCGGTTCATGGTTATAGGGAACCATGTGACCGGGATGATTTTGCGCCGTGGCCAGGCGCGGCTCGCCGGGCGATGCGGTGCATCGGCCAACAGCCGCAACTCCGCCACGGCGCAAAAGAACCCGGCCTTCGGTGGGCCCAATCGGCCCACCGGGTTCTTTGCCGCGCTCGCCCGATATCCCGTATCGCGCGTCGCGGCCCGCGCCTGCCCGTATGAACCGACTTGGCCCATCGAATCGATTCCCTATAACCATGAACCGCTCTAGTTCCCCCGATGGCGCGCGACCATAGCGGCGTGCGCGTGCCGACGCAAACCTTCCTGGCCTGCCTTAAGGGCTTAGGCCTTCTTCTTGCTCTTGCCGGGGGCCTTGTCCGGCTTTTTCATGGCGTAAGTGTGGTCGGGGGTCGGGAACGCGCCGCCCCGGACCTCCTCGGCATAGCCCCGGATCGCCGCTTCGATGGCGCCGCCGACGCTGCCGAATTCCTTGACGAATTTCGGCACCCGCGGCGACAGGCCGAGCATGTCCTCCATGACCAGGATCTGGCCGTCGCAATGGCGGCCGGCGCCAATGCCGATGGTCGGGATCGGTATTTTCTTGGTGATCCGCGCCCCGAGCTCCTCCGGTATCGCCTCCAATACGACCGCGAAGGCGCCGGCGTCTGCGACCGCCTTGGCATCGTCTTCGAGCGCCGCCCACTGGCTCTTCTCGCGCCCCTGCACCTTGAAGCCGCCCATGACGTTGATCGATTGCGGCGTCAGGCCGATATGGGCCATCACCGGCACGCCGCGCTCGGTGAGATAGTGGACGGTTTCGGCCATGCGCCGGCCGCCCTCGAGCTTGATGGCGCCGCACTGGGTCTCCTTGATCACCTTGGCGCAATTGCGGAACGCCACCGGCGGGCTCTCCTCGTAGGAGCCGAACGGCATGTCGACCACCACCAGCGCCCGCCTGGCGCCGCGCATCACCGCGCGGCCGTGCATGATCATCAGCTCGAGCGGCACCGGCAGCGTGGTCTCGAAGCCGTGCATGACCATGCCCAGCGAATCCCCGACCAGGAGAAAATCGCAATGCGGATCGGCGATCGCCGCCGTGTGGGCGTGATAGGCGGTCAGCGACACGATCGGCGTTGCTCCCTTCATGGCGGCGATGTCGGGCGCCGTGATGCGGCGCACGGGGGCCTGGTCGGACATGGCATCTCCGTTGGCATCGACAGCGCGGCGGCAGGGCGCCGCACGCGCGCAAAGCGGCCCCTGTTATCTCCTTATTGCAACGCAGAATCAACAACGCGCCGCACGATCGGCGACGCGCCGGCCGGCCGCTCGCGGCAGCCGCATGGGATGGCGACAAGCTTGCGCGGCGGCGGGTCTTGTGCCATCGACAGGAGGGAGACGGAACCAAACGAGCCGCAATTGTCCGGCGATGACTTTTCCGGAATGATGCGGCGTGTCACGCGTTGCGGGGCGGCCTTGCGCTTTCGAAGATCCGATATGGTTCGTGCCGGTTTGCGGATCGCTGCGATTGGGCTGGCGGCTTTGCTGTCCGCCTGCGCGGGCGAGCTAGCCGCGGACGCATCGCTGAACGGCGACGCGACGCTCGCCTCCTACAACCCATCGGCTTCCGCCGACGCGGGCGAGGCGGGGGCCGCGGCAGAGGCCGAGACGCCGCAGCGCTATTTCATCGAATTTCGCGCCCGCTCCTTTCCGCCGTTCGGGCACACCTACATGATCTACGGCCCGCTCGACGAGAGCGGAAATCCGCTCGCGCGCAATTTCATCGGTTTTGCTCCGAAAGGCGGCGCGGTGGGCTATGCCGTGGCTTCCTCGCCGGCGTTCGTGCCGGGGACGCTCGAGCCGAACGAGCGCGATTTCAACATGACGCCTTTGGCGAGCTACCGGCATATTCTAACCCCCGGGCAATACGCCGCCGTGCTGGCCTTCGTCGCGAACGCCCGCAAGGAAGAGCACTGGTGGAACCTCTATCTGAACAATTGCAACAGCTTTGCAGGCGAGATGGCGCGCGCGGCCGGGATGAAGTCGCCGCTCGTTCCGACCGTGATTCCGACGCTGTTCGTCACCGAAATGCGAAACCTGAACGAGAACATCTAGGGCGCCATGTCTGAGCCTTCGGCGCCGCCGCGCCGAGCGGCTTGCGGGCGTCGGGCCGTTTGCAGGTGATGAAGCGATGACGCGGTCGAATCGGGCGAATCGAGGCACTCTCGCGCCGCCGCGCATCGCGGTTATCGGCGCAGGTCCCTGCGGCCTGACGACGGTCAAGAACCTGCTTCAGGCCGGGCTCGACGACATCGCGTGTTTCGAGGAAGGCGACGTCATCGGCGGGCAATGGGCTTTCCGCGAGAACAAGTCCAAATCGGCCGTCTACCAATCCACGCACATCATCTCGTCGAAGCGGTTTTCCTCCTTCGCCGACTTCCCGATGCCGAAGAAGTATCCGGATTTTCCCTCGCATCGGCAGATTCTGGCCTATTTCGAGCAGTACGCGGCGCATTTCAAGGTCATGCCCCACGTGCGGCTGCGCAGCCGCGTCGACAGGGCGCGGCCGGACGCGGAGGGCCGCTGGCGGCTCTGGGTGATGACGCCCGAGGGACGCTCGGAAGAGACATTCGACTATCTCCTGGTCTGCTCCGGGCACCACTGGGACCCCCACATGCCCGACTATCCCGGCCGCTTCGACGGCGAGAGCCTGCATTCGCACGCCTATAAGCGGCCCGAACCCTTTGAAGGCAAGCGCGTTCTCGTCGTCGGCGGCGGCAATTCGGCCTGCGACATCGCCGTCGACATCGGCCGGGTGGCGAAGATGTGCGCGATCAGCATGCGCCGCGGCTACTACATCATGCCCAAACTGCTGTTCGGCGCGCCCGCCGACACCGCCCTGTGGCGATTGCGCCATCTGCCGAAACCGCTTCGCCAGATTTTCGCGGGATGGCTGGTGCGGGCCGTGGTCGGGCGCTGGCAAAGATACGGATTGCAGCCGCCTGAGGCACGCCTGATGGAAATGCACCCGACGCTGAACTCCGACATCCTCAACGCGCTGCGCCACGGCACCGTCCTTCCGCGCGCCGGCATCGAGGTTCTCGACGGCCGCAAGGTGCGCTTTCGCAACGGCCGGGAAGACGAATTCGACATCGTCATCTGGGCGACCGGCTACCGCGTTTCGCTGCCCTTCCTCGACATCTCGATCGTGGGCGCGGAGCCCTCGGAGCCGCCGCCGCTGTATCTCAAGATGATGCCGGCTGAGCCCGGCAATCTGTTCTTCATCGGGCTGTTTCAGCCGATCGGCTGCATCTGGACGCTTGCCGACCTGCAAGCGCGCATCGCCGCCTTGCGCATCGCCGGCGCGCTGGAAGCCCCCGCCAACCTTGCCGCGCGCATCGACCGCGAGGCGCGCAAGCCCCATTGGCGCTTCGAGAAACGGCCGCGGCACGCGCTCGAAGTCGACTTCAACGAGTTCCGCAAGGAGTTGCTCGCCGAAATCGCGCGCGCCCGGCCCGAGGCGTGGGTCTAGAGCGCACTCAAGCTTCGCTCACGCGAAGGGCGACACCCCGATCAGCCATTCGTGCAGCCACAGCGCGAAGACGACGAAGGCGACAACGCCGACGACGATGGCCACGAGATCGTTGCGCGCGGGCCCGCCGGTGACGGTGACGAGCCCCGCGGCCTCGCGCCGCTTGAGCGAGATGCGGTCGACCACCGCCCAGGCGAGGATGGCGCCGAACAGGACGATGTCGGCAAGCGTGCCGTTTGAGATGAGATGCGCGAAGGCCCAGACCTTGACCCCGGCGAGCATCGGGTGGCGGGCCTTTTCGCGGATCCTTCCGGGGATATAGGCGGCGGCAATGAGAACGAATGCGATCAGCACCAGCAACGCGGTGACGTGTTGGGTCCAAAGCGGCGGGCTCCAGACCACAACGGGGGCCTCGCGGGCAAGCCCGTAGCCCCAGACGATGAGGGCGAGCCCTACCAGCGAGACGACGCCGACGAGCGCCCGGTAGCCGTTCTCCCCGAGCAGCTCGCGCACCCGCGCCCGCAAGTCGGGCGCCATGGGCAATGAATGAATGCCGAGAAAGACGATCAGGCCGAGGATCAAGACGATCATGGCATTCCGCTCATAGAAATGGCCCCGCGCGCCGAATCGCGGCGAGGCGGACTATAGCGCGGTTCTTTTCCCCCGCCCAAAGCCAAAGGGCAGGCCTGTGGCCGCCGGTCAATGCATTTCTCGCAATTGAGGCAGATTGGGACGCATTGCTTAACCCGCGTCGGAGAATGTGATCGCGAATGGCTTGTGCGACGGTAACACAACGGCCAATATGGAATGTGTCAACATTGTGTCGAAAAAGTTCCGGTGGCGTCCGTCATGAAGTTCCTCGGTTGCGTTTGCCTCGCCCTTGCCCTGTTAACCGCTCCCGTCCTTGCCGGCGTTCGCGCCGAAATCGATCTCTCCGATCAGCTTCTGCGCGTCTTCATCGACGGCGGGTTGAAGCATGAATGGAAAGTGTCGACCGCGCGGCGCGGCTATCGCACGCCGGTGGGCAAGTACACGCCGATTCGGCTCGAGCGCAAATGGTTCTCGCGCAAATACCATTGGTCGCCGATGCCCTATTCGGTATTCTTCCACGGCGGCTACGCCATCCACGGCACCACCGAGATCAGGAATCTCGGCCGCCCGGCGTCGCATGGCTGCGTGCGGCTGCACCCGGAAAACGCCGCCGTCCTGTTCAACCTGGTGCGCGAATACGGCATGAAGAACACCCGCATCGTCGTTACGCGGTAGGGGCGGAGATGGAATCGTAGCCCGTATGGAGCGAAGCGGAATGCGGGGAGCGGCGGAGCGGAGATGCACGGCGGTCCCGGATTTCGCCGCCGCTCAATCCTCTTCCTTATCGTGCCCCGCCCTTCCTTTAGTTATCAATCTGTGATAACTACATCGCAGCATGGCTGGACGCGACGAGGGCCTCGACCGGCTTCTTGATCTCCACGGGATCCTCGCCGAGGTCGGCGGTGGATATTGGGTCAAGATAGAGGTGTGGCGCGTGCCGCCGGAGCACGATCGGCCGCATGGGATCGCTTACACGCTGACGCTGCATGAGCCGGATGGGCGGCGGATATTCGGGATCGACAACGCCCATCTGGTTCGCCCGCTTCGTGGACCGGCCCGGCGGTCGAGGCCGTGGCGCAACCACCTTCATCGCGGCGAGACCGTGCGGCCCTATGTCTATCGTGACGCGGACACGCTCATCGACGATTTCTGGCGCGAGGTCGCGGCCATTCTGAAACAGGCGGGTATCGAATGAAGAGCAAGGTCCTGAGGGTCGCCATCGCACCGCGCGAAGTTATCATGCGCTATACGCGCGACATCGTCGCGGGACGCCGCGCGCGCGGTGCCGGCGATCCGGACGTGTGGTTCACCTCGGTGGAGAGCTTCGCCAAGGTGCTTTCGGAGAAGAACCGCGCGCTGCTCGCGCTGATCGCCGAGAAGCGCCCGGAATCGATCGCCGCACTGGCGGCGGCGAGCGGCCGCGCCAAGAGCAACCTCTCGCGCACATTGCGCACCATGGAGCAGTACGGCCTGGTGCGTTTCGAAAAGGGGGAGGGCCGTAAGCTCAGGCCGGTGGTGACCTTCGCCCGAGTGGAACTGACGCTGAAGCTGGCGGCGTGACGCGGAAGCCGTAGCCCGTATGGAGCGAAGCGCATTTCGGGGACGATCGAATGGGCCGGTACGGTTGGAAGCACTATTCCGCCGCCACGGTGGGGGAGCGGAAGCGCGGCTCCGGGATTGGCATGCCGTGCTCGCGCGCGGTCTCAAGCCAAAGCTCCATGGCCACGCGCAACTCGGCGACGGCCTCCTCCGGCGTATGGCCGTGGGCAGCGCAGGGCTTGAGGTCGGGCGCCTCGGCGATCCACAAGACGTCCTCCGGCGACCAATAAACTATGATTGCGTATTCGTTCATTCGTTTGCGTCGAACGTGAGCCGGAATTTGCGGATCATATCGCGAAGTTCCCTAACCTGATACCGCTTTGCATCCTTGCCATCGGGCTGAACGGGGAACGGCCGATCCAGCTTTGGATGGATATATATGCGGTGGCTTCCGCGTTGGCGATTGAGACTGAAGCCCAAGGCTTCAATCAACGACTCAAATTCCTGAAAAGTGAGTAAACCGCGCCCTTGAAGCACTTGCTCCAGGAGTTGCTCAAGCCTGCGTCTGCTGACCATCGAAATTCGACCTCTTCGGAGGAGGGATGAGGTCGATATTACTGGTCGCCGATTTCACATGCATTGAGTCGTGTGCAACGCCATCCAATTCACGTTCAGATTTCGTGCTGTCTACGTTGCATCTATGCGCGCGCAAAACCCTCCTCATGTGACCACCGCTGCGCTGAAAACGCGCAGCCAACCGCTCGGCGATGGCCGAAGTGGAAAGCGCCGGGTTCTTGCGCTTCATCTCTCTTGCCGCGAGTGCCGCCGCGTCCTGCCATGATTTTGCACGCTCTTGTCGCCCTCTGATGTGCTCCTTCAGCCCCTCACGACGGGCTGTCTTGCCTCGAACCTCAGCATCCGCAAGGTAATTGGCTCCAGAGGTTTCAAAAACGAAGTCGTGATAGGCTGATGCAAATCGTAGCGCACGCGACACCATATCCCAACCATCTACATTCGACTCTGCATCGGCCACCATAAGATCGATTTCGAATATGAGCGCAGCGGCAAGATCGGCTCTAGATAATCTCTCAAATCGGAAGAAAGGAAACCTTACGAAGGATTTCCTTTCATCCGGGCTAGATTGCCCTATTGCATTCTCGAACTGTTCACGCGATACACGTTTGTATTCAGATCCGACTTCCATGTACACTCCATCTTCGCCGGGATAACCTTCTTGCTTGAGAATGGTAACTGCGGCTGCTCGGAGTGTCTGAAGTTCGTTAAATAATTTGTCGCGAAGGGTCTCGCCGATATCCTTCCGAACGGAAATTGCCTTGAGGCTCTCCATCATTTGCCGGACGTCTTCAGGGTCACGGCAATCGTAAGTCACGGAAACTCTTCTCAGAAGTCCATTCTGGTGGATGGTTCGCGTCGCCATGATTCGCCTGTCGAAAATCAGTCTAGGTCCAGCCCCAACATGATAGCAGATTCGGGGGCCTACTCCCACTCGATCGTCCCCGGCGGTTTGCTGGTCACGTCGTAGACGACGCGGTTGATGCCCCTGACCTCGTTGATGATGCGGGTCGCGGCGCGGCCGAGAAATTCCATGTCGAAGGGATAGAAGTCCGCGGTCATGCCGTCGGTAGAGGTGACGGCCCTGAGCGCGCAGACATGTTCATAGGTTCGCGCGTCGCCCATGACGCCGACGCTTTTCACCGGCAGCAGCACCGCGAAGGCCTGCCAGATGGCGTCGTAGAGCCCGGCCTTGCGGATCTCGTCGAGAAAGATCGCGTCGGCCCGGCGCAACATGGCGAGCTTCTCGCGCGTCGCCGCGCCCGGGCAGCGGATGGCAAGTCCAGGCCCCGGGAAGGGGTGGCGGGCGACGAACGCCTCGGGCAGGCCGAGTTCGCGGCCGAGCACGCGCACCTCGTCCTTGAACAGCTCGCGCAGCGGCTCGACCAGCTTCAGCTTCATGCGCACCGGCAGGCCGCCGACATTGTGGTGCGACTTGATGGTGACCGAGGGCCCACCGGTAAACGAGACGCTCTCGATGACGTCGGGATAAAGCGTCCCCTGGGCGAGGAAATCGATGTCGCCGAGGCCCGCCGCAACCTCGTCGAACACCTCGATGAACAGGCCGCCGATGATCTTGCGCTTGTCCTCGGGTTCCGAGACGCCGTCGAGCGCGGCGAGGAAGCGCTCGCTCTCGTCGGCGTGCACCAGGGGAATGTTGTAGTGGCCGCGGAACAGGTCCACGACCTCGCCCGCCTCGCCCTCGCGCAACAGCCCGTGATCGACGAAGACGCAGGTCAGCTGGTCGCCGATCGCCTCGTGGATGAGCACCGCGGCGACCGCCGAATCGACGCCGCCGGAAAGCCCGCAAATGACCCGGCCCTTGCCGACCCGGTCGCGGATGCGCTTTACCGCGTCATGGCGGAAGGCGGCCATGGTCCAGTCGCCGGCGCATCCCGCCACATGCAGCACGAAATTGGCGAGCAGCCGCGGGCCGTCCGGCGTATGCGCCACCTCGGGGTGGAACTGGACGCCATAGATTCGCGCCTCGTCATTGGCGATGGCCGCAAACGGCGCGTTGTCGGAGACCGCGACGGGCCGGAAGCCCTTGGGCAACGCCGTCACCCGGTCGCCATGGCTCATCCATACCTGGTGGCGCTCGCCCTTCTTCCACACGCCCTTGAACAGCCCGCAGTCGTCGGTGACCTCGACGAAGGCGCGGCCGAACTCGCGCTCGGTCGCCGGCTCCACCTTGCCGCCGAGCTGGGCGCAGATCGCCTGCTCGCCATAGCAGATGCCGAGCACCGGGGTGCCGGCGGAGAAGATTTCCTCCGGCGCCCGCGGCGTGCCGGCCTCGTGCACGCTCGCCGGCCCGCCGGAGAGGATCACCGCCTTGGGCGCGAAGCTCTTGAAGACCGCGCCGGCCTTGTGGAACGGCACGATCTCGCAATAGACGCCGGCCTCGCGCACGCGCCGGGCGATGAGCTGGGTATATTGCGCGCCGAAATCGATGATCAGGACACGGTCGGTCATGGGCGCTGGTTATAGGAACCGGTTTGAGTCGGCAATGGCGCGCCGCGCTACCGCCGCGGCGGCGCGTAGTTCTCCCGTATATAGGCTTCCTTGAAGCCCATGCGCAGGATATTGGCGTAGGAGTGCTGCGGGGCGCCGGGGATTTCCTCGCCGGTCGCCGTGCCGAGCCGCCGGCAGCCCATGTCGATCGCCTCGCGGATACGGTGCGCGAGCAGCGCCCCCTGCCCGCCGCGGCGGCGGAAGGCGGGCACCGTCGAGGCCCAATCGCACCAGGCGATGCCGTCCATCACGTAGAGCGCGCCGGTTCCGGCGGGCTCCTCGCCGCTAAAGCTCATGAAAAGCCGCCAGCCGGGGTGCCCGGCAAGTCGCGCAATCCAGGGAGCGGCCTGTTCGCCGAGATCGAAAGCGCCAGCGGCGATGCGGCCGAACGCCAGGCCGTGCTCGGGGCCGATCTCGCGGATCGTCAGGTCCGTCTTGCGCTCCGGCGGAGGCTCCGCGCCGCGGGTGAATTTCATCCAGCCACGGGCCTTTTCAAGACCCGCGGCGGTAAGCCAGTCCGGCAGTTCCGCGGGCTGGCTTCGCGGATGACGATGGACGAAATAGCGCTGAACGCCGGCTTTGCGGTAAAGGGCGGCGATGGCCTTAACGTCATTGCGGCTCGCCGGGGTTGCGAGACCGAGCCCGTGGGTGCGGTTGACGACGATGGCCGAGGCGGGCAGCGCGCCGGCCACCGAGACCAGCGCCCCGCCGATCCCATGCATCGCCAGGCCGAGCTTTTCCTTGAGCGCCTCGTCGGCCGCCTCGTGCAGCGAGCGCAGTGCGGCCCGCTCGAGATTTTCCATCGTATCGCTCATCGGCATGGCTCCGCCTCGCACGTCGGGTCGGGTCATTCAGAATGTCCATGAACCGGTGTCAAGCCGCCCGCTTAAGGACCGCGACGAAAAATCCGTCGGTGCCGTGGCGGGCAGGCGTGAGCAGCAGCGAATCCGCGCGCCCGTCGGCGGAAGCCGGCGGCTCGGTGTCGAGGGTCGCCGCCCATGCCTCCGGATAAGGCAGAAGGCCGAATTCCGCATGCCGTCCGAGAAACGCATCGACCTGATCGCGGTTCTCCTGCGCCAGCACGGAACAGGTCGCATAGACGAGCCGCCCGCCGGGTCCGACGAGAGCCGCGCCCTGGTCGAGGACGGCCTCCTGCTCCGCCATGCGCCGGGAAAGGGCATCCTCGGTCAACCGCCATTTGGCGTCCGGGTGCCTTCGCCAGACGCCCGAGCCGGAGCAGGGCGCGTCGACAAGGACGACATCCATCCGGCCTGCAAGCGATGCCAGCGGATCGCCCTCCCCCGGCGAATGGACCTGGACGTTGCGGGTGCCGGCGCGCTTCAGGCGCTCGAAAATGTTCTTCAGCCTATGCCGGTCGGCATCATAGGCATGCACCTGGCCCTTGTTTTCCATCATCGCGGCAAGCGCCAGGGTCTTGCCGCCGGCGCCTGAGCAGATGTCGGCGACCTGATCGCCCGCCTTGGCGCCGGAAAGGAGTGCGGCGAGTTGCGAGCCCTCGTCCTGGACCTCGAACCAGCCTTTGCGGAAGCCGGCCTCGGCCCGCACGTTGGGCAGGCGGCCCTCCCCCGCGGGCGCCGCGATACGCACCCCGTCGGGCGACAGCACCGTCGGCTGGGCGCCGAAGCGGGCGAGCGCCTTCAGCACCTTATCGCGGTCGGACTTGAGCCGGTTGACGCGCAGGTCGAGGGCTGCGCGGGCGGCCAATGCCGCGCCTTCCTCTACGGCGTTCTCCCCTAGCGCGGCGGAAAAGGACGGCCACAGCCATTCCGGCACGTCGGCGCGCGCATCGTCGGGCACTTCGCCGAGATTGTCCGCAGCGAGCGCCGCCCGTTCCGCCATGCTCAGCACGTCCGGCGCGTGAGGGTCGCCGGCCATGATCTTGTCGATCTCCTCGACCGAAACGCCCCAGCCCTGAAGCGCCGCCAGCGCCAACGCGCGCGGCGCGTCCGACCCCATGCGCCAGGCAAGCGAGCGGCGCTTTCGCAGACAATCGAAGACAAGATTGCCGATCGCGGCGCGGTCGGCGGAACCGGCAAAGCGATGGCCCGTGCCCCAATCCTTCAGCGCGTCCGCGGCCGGGCGGTGGCGCGCGTCGATGTCTTCGAGAACTTCGATCGCCGCGGCAAGCCTTCCGCCCAGGCGCATCCCTAAGACCTTCCTCTCACGCTATCCCCCTCACCCGGCTCGCTTCTCGATCCGACCCCCGATCGGGTCGGGGGCGGGCTCTCTCCCGCCAGGGGAGAGGTGAATCAGCCATCGGCTCTTCTCTGCTCCCTCCCCCCTCGCGGGAGAGGGATGCGAAGGGTTGGCGAGCGCGTAGCGCGAGCCCTACCCGGAGCTGGGTGAGGGGGCAATCGCATAGCGAATAACGGCCGCCTAGAGCGGTTCACGGTTATAGGGAACCGCTCTAGATGCCCCGGAGCCGGTAGTTCGGCGCCTCGCGGGTGATCGACACGTCGTGCACATGGCTTTCCGAGAGCGAGGCGCCGGAGATGCGGATGAACTGCGCCCGCTCCTGGAACTCGGCAATGGTGCGCGCGCCGGTGTAACCCATCGCCGCCCTCAGGCCTCCCACGAGCTGATGGATGACGCCCGAGGCCGGCCCCTTATAGGGCACCTGGCCCTCGATGCCCTCCGGCACCAGCTTCAGGGCGTCCTGGATGTCCTGCTGGAAATAGCGGTCGGCGGAGCCGCGGGCCATGGCGCCGACCGAGCCCATGCCGCGATAGGACTTGTAGCTGCGCCCCTGATAGAGGAACACCTCGCCGGGGCTCTCGTCGGTGCCGGCGAGCAGCGAGCCGACCATGGCGCAGTTGGCGCCGGCGGCGATCGCCTTGGCGAGGTCGCCGGAATATTTGATGCCGCCGTCGGCAATGATCGGGATGCCGGCCTTGCGCGCGGCCCCGACGGCGTCGAGGATGGCGGTGAGCTGCGGGACGCCGACACCGGCGACGATCCGGGTGGTGCAGATCGAGCCCGGGCCGATGCCGACCTTGACGGCGTCGGCGCCGGCATCGATCAGCGCCTTGGTGCCCTCGGCGGTGGCGACATTGCCGGCGATCACCTGCACCGCGTTGGACAGCCGCTTGATGCGCCTGACCATGTCCAGCACCCGGTCCGAATGCCCGTGCGCGGTGTCGACGACAATGAGGTCGGCGCCGGCATCGATCAGCCGCTCGGTGCGGGCGAAGCCGAGGTCGCCGACGCTGGTCGCCGCCGCCACGCGCAGACGCCCCTGCTCGTCCTTGCAAGCGTCGGGGTGCAGCTTCGCCTTCTCGATGTCCTTGACGGTGATGAGACCGATGCAGCGATAGGCGTCGTCGACGACGAGCAGCTTTTCGATGCGGTACTGGTGAAGCAGGCGCTTGGCCTCCTCCTGGTCGACCGTCTCGCGCACGGTGACCAGGCTCTCCTTGGTCATCAGCTCGCAGACCGGCTGGTCGGGATTCTCGGCAAAGCGCACGTCGCGGTTGGTGAGGATGCCGACGAGCTTGCCCCTCTTCCTGCCGTCGACCACCGGGATGCCGGAAATCTTGTGGCGTTCCATCAGCGCCAGGGCGTCGGCCAGCGTCGCCTCCGGCGCGATGGTCACCGGGTTGACGACCATGCCGGATTCGAACTTCTTCACCTGGCTGACTTCGACCGCCTGTTCCTCCGGCTCCAGATTGCGGTGGATGACGCCGATGCCGCCGGCCTGGGCCATGGCGATGGCAAGCCTGGCCCCGGTCACCGTGTCCATGGCCGACGAAAGGATCGGGATATTGAGCTCGATCGACGGAGTGATCTTGGTGCGGGTGCCGGTCTCCGACGGCAGCACGCCGGACGCCGCCGGGCGCAGCAGCACGTCGTCGAAGGTGAGGGATTCGGGGATTATTTCGGCTCGCGCCGCGTCGTCGGTCATTGCCAAGCTCCTTGGGCCCTGGAGGCAGGTCTCCGGCCCGTTTCGCGGGTGCCGCCGGCACCCTGGTCAATCGAGTTGGCAGTGGTCTTTAGCACCGGCGGATGCGCTTGCATAGTCGTGGTGTGGCCTGCGCAGGGCGCATGATGATTCGGCTGCAGCGAGCGTCCTTCAAAGAAATGTGACCGCCTCTCCCGGCCTTCGACCATTGAACCCGAAGCACCGGGCGCCCACATGAGCTTTTGCCATGACGTCCCTTGGGGGGCTGACATGTCTCAGCGAAAGGAGACAGATCATGTGCGACTACTCACTGGAAATGTATCGCAGTCGGCCCGCGCGGGCAGGGGAGGAATACCGGACCCACCGCTTTTCCAGCGGCAGCATCGGGTTCCTCGCGCCCGACAACGAGACGACGGCCGTCTGCATGGCGTACGACACCCGCATCCGGCTCGAGGACGTGCCGCGGACGATTTTGAGCGCCCACGGCGTGACTTCGCCGGCCGATGTCGTTTTCGTCCGCAAGGAGACCGGCATTTATCAAGATGCCGTGCGCTTCGCCAATGGCCGGGAATTGACGCTGCAGCAGCTTGGTCCCGGCGTGCGGGCACGGATAATCGACGAGGTGCGGGAGCCGAAGCGCGAAGGGCGTGAATCGAAGGCCATGGAATTGGCATGAAGCCCTGGCGCTGAACGCCACGCAAGCCGCGGAGAAATGTGATCTGAATGGTTTCGCGATGCGCAATGCGCGCATTGCGAGAGAGCCTGTTGCGCCGTTTTCTGCAAAAAGCGACCGATGCTAATCGGACGGCAGGCCGCCGCGAAACCCCGTCGCCACCACATAGACCTCCGGAGATTCCGGCCGGCTTGCCTTTGGCTTGACGTGACGGACCTGGGCGAAGGCGCGCTTCATGGCGAACAGAAGCTCGGCCTCGCTGCCGCCGGCCCAGACCTTGGCGACGAAGGTGCCGCCGGGCGCCAGCACCTCGGCGGCGAAGGCGAGCGCCGCTTCTACCAGGGCGACGATGCGCAAATGGTCGGTGCGCCGGTGGCCGGTGGTGTTGGGGGCCATGTCGGAGAGCACCACGTCGGCCGGGCCGCCGAGCTTGTCCTTCAGCCGCTCGGGCGCATCCTCGGCGAGAAAATCGAGATCGAGGATGTCGACGCCGGGGATCGGGTCCATGCGCAGCAGGTCGATGGCGACCACCCTCCCCTTGCCTTCGCCCGCGCCGACGCGGTCGGCGGCCACTTTTGACCAGCCGCCGGGCGCGGCACCGAGGTCGACGACACGGGCGCCGGGCTTCAGAAAGCGGTATTTGTCGTCGATCTCGATCAGCTTGAAGGCCGCGCGGGAACGATAGCCCAGCCGCTTGGCCTCGGCGACATAGGGGTCGGTGAGCTGGCGCTGCAGCCAGCGGGTCGAGGAGGGCTTGCGCTTCTTCGCCGTCTTCACCCGTTGCTTGAGGCCGACGCCGCGGACCTGGCGCTTTCCGTCGTCGGCCACGCTCACCCGCCGGCTGCCGGTTGCGGCCGCGCTTTGGATTTGCGCCGGCGCCGGCGGCGCGGAGGCCGCGCGACGATGCCGTCCTCGGCCATCAGTTCGCACAGGATTCCCTCGCGCAAGCCCCGGTCGGCGACACGCAGGCGCGCGCACGGCCATTGCCGGCGGATCGCCTCGAGGATGGCGCAGCCGGCGAGCACCAGATCGGCGCGCTCGGTGCCGATGCACGGGCTGGCGACCCGCTCGTCATAGTTCATGGCGAGAAGCCTTTCGGTCACCGCCACGACCTCGTCGGCCGACAGCCAGCAGCCGTCGACGCGCGCGCGCTCGTAGCGCGGCAGGTCGAGATGAACCCCGGCGATAGTGGTCACCGTGCCGGAGGTGCCGAGCATGTGCACGTTGCGTCCGAAGATGCGCTCGCCCAGGCCGTGCTCGCTGTCGAAACCTTCGAGCTCCTTGCGGACCTCGGCGACCATCGCCTCGAATATGTCCGGGGTGACGTCGACGCCGCCGAACTTCTCGGCCAGCGTCACGACGCCGATCTGAAGCGAGGTCCAGGCCGCAATGCACTGCTGCACCTCGAGCGGACCGCGCCGCCGCTCCGGCTTGAGATCGAGCCAAATGATCTCCGAGGAGCCGCCCCCAATGTCGAAGACCAGCGCCCCCTCGCAACCGCCGTCGAGGAGCGAGGCGCAGCCGCAAACGGCAAGTCGCGCCTCGGTCTCGCGGCTGACGATCTCGAGGCAGAGCCCGGTCTGGTCGTGAACGCGAGCGGTGAACTCGTCGGCGTTGGCGGCGATACGGCAAGCCTCGGTGGCGATGATCCGCGAGCGTTGCACGCCCTGATAGGCGATCTTGTCCCTGCACACCTTGAGTGCGTCGACGGTCCGCGCCATCGCCGGCTCGCTGAGCCGGCCGGCACCGCTCAATCCCTCGCCGAGCCGGATGATGCGGGAAAAGGCGTCGACGACGCGAAAGCCCCGCCGCGTCGGCCGGGCGACGAGCAGGCGGCAAGTGTTGGTGCCGAGGTCAAGCGCGGCATAGGTGCGGTCGGCGGGTCGAGGCGGGGCCGCCGGCGAGGTCTCGCCGTTGAGGCTGCGAGGATTGCGCTTCTGAACGGAATTGTCGTGCGCGCAGCCCTCGGCCGAGGCCCTGCGGGGCGGTTGATATTTTGGTCCCGGGCGATCCGCCCCCCCGTGCGAATGACCCTGCGCCGCCGCGGCGGCGGGCTTGCGATCTCTCGGCCCGGCCACGCTACAACCTTTCGCCGGCCGCCGCCGCCAGTATCTTGCTTCCCTCAAGGCTGGCTCCGGCGACGACAGGAATATGTTCAACTGTCTTCGCGGGCCAGTCTACCAGCAAGGAAGGAGCCATGAAAGGCGCACCCGGGGAACGGGATCGCCAAGACATGAATGTGGGCACAGGGGGTGCGGCTTGATGACCGGAGCCTCATATAATAGAACAGCCTCGCAAGCGGCCCAGGATGGGGCGTCGTCTAACGGTAGGACAGCGGACTCTGACTCCGCCAGTCTAGGTTCGAATCCTAGCGCCCCAGCCATTCTTTTTCGATAGCCTCTCATCATAAGGAAATAGGGGTTGTTTCAGCCGTGACGCCTGAGCGCTTCGACATCGATGTCGCGGTCATCGGCGCTGGCGTGATCGGCTTGGCGGCGGCCCGGGCGCTGGCCCAGGCCGGGCGCGAGGTGCTGGTTTTCGAGGCCACCGGCGCCATCGGCAGCGGCATCTCATCGCGCAACAGCGAGGTCGTCCATGCCGGCATCTACTATCCGAAAGGCAGCGTGAAGGCGCGCTCCTGCCTGCGCGGCAAGGAGCTTCTTTATGCCTACGCCGAGAGGCATCACGTGCCGCACCGCCGCTGCGGCAAGCTCATCGTCGCCGTCGACGCGGCGCAGGAGGTCGAGCTTGGGAGAATCGCCGAGCGCGCGCGGGCAAACGGCGTCGACGATCTCGAATGGCTTAGCCGCGAGCAGGCGCTGCGCCTCGAGCCGGAATTGCGCTGCAAGGCCGCCCTCATCTCCCCCTCGACCGGGATCATCGACGCCCACGCCTACATGCTCGCCCTGCGCGGCGATGTGGAAGCGGCCGGCGGCAGCATCGTTTTCGAAAGCCCGGTTGCCGGCGGTGCCATCGATAGCGGGCGCACCGAGCTTACAGTCGGCGGCGCATCGCCTTCTGCGGTGGCGGCGCGGCTCATCGTCAATGCCGCCGGCCTTGCCGCCCCGGTGCTACTCGACCAGCTTACCGGCTTTCCCGCCGCCCATCGCCGCCCTCGCTGGTTCGCCAAGGGCAACTATTTCAAGCTTTCCGGCCGGCCGCCTTTCAAGCGCCTGATCTATCCGGTCCCCAACCAGGCCGGCCTCGGCGTCCATGCGACCCTCGACCTTGCCGGTCAGGTGCGCTTCGGTCCCGACGTGGAGTGGATCACGGACGAGCACGATTTCGCCGTCGATCCCGGCCGGGCCGAGATTTTCTATAAGGCCGTCCGGAGTTATTGGCCGGGTCTCGCCGACGGCGCGCTCGCCCCGGACTATGCCGGTATCAGGCCGAAGCTCGTCGGCCCCGGCGAGCCCGCGGCGGACTTCGTGATTCAAGGCCCGCAGACGCACGGGGTCTTGAACCTGATCAACCTTCTCGGCATCGAGAGCCCGGGGCTGACCTCGGCGCTCGCCATCGCCGAGCTGGTTCAAGACATGGCGGAGGCCGATTCGATATAGGGCGTGCTTATTCGGTCTGCGGCGCGGGCGCGACCGTTTTCGGCGTCGGACGGACTGCATCCGATTGGTCCGATGCCTCCAGGCTCACGAAGTAGACGCTGACGGCAATGATGACGGCGTAGAACGCCGCCATCGCCCCCAAGGGAAAATTGCCGATGAGCCTGTCGGTCCGCGTGCCGCCGACGAGGTTCCAGGTGACGAAGAATGCGGCGATGGCCGCGACGAACGCGCCGGCCTGCCAGGACAGGAACACCATCAAGCGGTTCAGCCCCCGCGTGAAGCCGAAATCGGTCGCCGGCGTGAGCGCAAGCGCAATGAAGGAGGCCGCGACCAACGCCAGCCAGATCGCCGAGATGAGCCAGACCGTTCGTCGGGACATGCGTCGTTTCCCCCGAATGAAGAGCTGCGCAGATGCGGCCTGCGGCCCCGCGCTAGAAGACGAAGCCTTCCTCGCGCGCGAAGCCGGGCAGCGGTTTGGCCGAGGCGTTGCTTGCCGGCCGGCCGGTCGCGCGGCCGCCATGGCGGGTGAACAGCCACGCCTGGCTGCGCCCTTCCTCGACGAGGATGGCAACCAGGCGCCCGCCTTCCTTGAGCTGCTCGAACAGCGCTTCGGGGACCTGCGACACCGCCCCGTTGAGCACGATCGCGTCATACGGCCCCTCCTCGGGATAGCCCTGGTTCAAGGGGCCGGTGACAACGGCGACATTGCCGATCTCGAGCTCCGGCAGCGTCTCGTTGGCGGCGGCGGCAAGCTCCTCGTCGCATTCGAGCGCCACCACCGAGTCGGCGAGCCTCGACAGCACGGCGGAGGAATAGCCGGTGCCGCAACCGATATCGAGCACCAGATCGGCGGGCAGGATGTCGGCCAGCTGCACCAGCTTGGCGAACGGCATCGGCTCCATCAAATAGCGGGCCGGATTGCGGCCGTCGGCGGGCTTCAGGAGCACGTCCTCGTCGATATAGGCGATGGCGCGTCGGCTCGCGGGAACAAATCGCTCGCGCGGGATTTCGAGCAGCGCGGCGAGCAGCCGGGGGTCCGAGACGTCGTTCGGCTGCACCTGGGCGATAACCATGCGGGTGCGGGCTTGCTCGAAATCTTCCATGACGGCTCCTGCGCTGACGGCGCGGCCCCTCGACCGGGCGCGCGGAAATGATTTATCCGACTGCGTTCAAAAGGCAAGCCGCGCGGGCGGCGATGCGGCATTAGAACGCAATCCACGCGTCGGCCCCCCTCTTTACCGCATTTGAACTTTGCCTCGCTTCCTGGCCCTTTCATATTGTTTCGCCAGACCCTGCTTGCTATATCCGCGTCACATCATGGCCGCGCACGCCGGCGAACAAGAGCCGATGCCGAGTTGCGGCGGAATGGACAAGGCCACGTGGCGGAGTGGTGACGCAGCGGACTGCAAATCCGTATACCCCGGTTCGATTCCGGGCGTGGCCTCCACCCCTAATCGATTTGTCGCGCAGGGCGATCTTCGCCCGCCCTGCCCGTTCGGTCCGGCGTCGTCTCATGCATCGATAGCGGCGGAAGAGCCTTTCGTCTCGGCTTCGGCTCCGTCTTCGCCGCCGCGGGTCTTTTCATTGCGTTCCTTGGCGCTTGGCGCTCCGTTGGTGCGCCCCCACCACACCGTAAGCTTGCGCCGGGCCCTGCGCGCGACCGCGATATCGTAGGAAATGATCAACAGCCCGAGCGGGATCATCCAGAAGCCGAGGATCGGAAGAAATCCGAGAAAGCCGGCGACGATCAAGAAGATGGCGATGCCAAGCCTGGCGACCCGCGAGGCGGGCAGCTTGAATTTCCAGGATCCGATTTTAAATTCGCGTGGTGACACCGAACGCATCGTCCCTTGGTGCGATTGTCGGTTCTATATAGTGATCCCGTCCCGGCTGCACCATTATGGGATTGGCAAGATTCGTCGGCTTTTGCTATAGGCAGGGGCAATCGCGGTGGGAACCGCCACATTCCCCGGTAGCTCAGTTGGTAGAGCAAGCGGCTGTTAACCGCTGGGTCGCTGGTTCGAGTCCGGCCCGGGGAGCCAGTTAAAGCAGGGGGTCAGGCGGAAGCGCCTGACCCCTTTTTCTTTGCCGGCGGCGATCAGGCAGCGATCGGTCCGGCGCCTTGAACGGTGAACGCGGCCCGTCGGGCCGGCTCGGTCGCGCGAACCCGTTCAGACCATGGCGAAATGGTCGGCGGAGAGAAGGCCGGCCTCAACGAAGGAAAGGTTGTCGACGGCAAGATCGTCGAGGGCTTCGGCGATGTCGGCAAATTCCGTGTCGGGACCATGGTTCGTCCCTGCCTGGTCCTGCACGCCGGCCGGGGTGCCGTTGCCGTAGCCCGGCCCGACCGGATCACCGTCATCGCGGGTCGCCAGGTTGCCGGACGCAAGCGGCGCGGACATGAAGCTCTGCTCGAGTGTCTCGGCGGCGAGGTTGCTGGTAACGACGGTCCCGGTGTTCACGGCCTCGAACAGATTGCCGTTCCCTACGCCCGTGCCGGGCACGGTCGCCTGCGCGCCGTTCATTTCGATGACACGTATCTCGCCGTTGAGGTGCGGCTCCTGCGGCCACATCGCGAAGCTGTCCAACCGCGGGTCGCCTATCTGCGTCACCGTGCCTTCGGACCCGTTCAGGCTTGACAGCTGCGCCAGAACCGCCGGGTCGGTGACCAACTGCCCGGTCGGCAAGCTCGTTCCGGCCTGCGCCATGACGGCCGCGGCACTCGATCCCGTTAGCGTGCCCGTCCCGCTGACGGCAAAATAGTCGAACACCTCGGCGAGATGCCAGATCTCGGCATCTTGGCTCTGATCTTCCTGCACCCGCACCTGAAAGCCGCTCGCCGAGATTCCTTGGGTGCGCTGCACCGCCGGATCGGTCCCGTACAAGCTTGACAGGCCCGGCACCACGATCGGGGCGCCGGAGAAAGCCGTCCCGAAGGACACCGACTGGAAGGCGTTGGTCACTGTCTTCGCGGTTGCCCCAGCCTCGTAGGCGATCCCGTTCCAGGTGCCCGATCCACGTTCAATGGCCACCCAACCGATCGTCTCGATCACGTGTCCGGAATTATTTCTCGCCTCCTCCTCCTGCATCGTCACCAGGAAGCCGTCTGTGGTGGCATTCCCTTGCCGCGTCGCCACATAGTCGGGGCCGTTTAACGTCTGCACCTGGGTGAACACCGAAGGCGTCGCGCCGAAGGACTGTCCGAATGTCACGCTCTCCAAGCCCTGCGGCGACAGTTTGCTGGAATTGATGGTTCCCGCCTGCAGGAGCGTTCCGTCCTCCATGATCCAGCTGCCCGCCTCGACTACCATCAGGCTGACCGTCTCCCACATGTGCCAGCCGTCGTTAAAGTTAGGCTCCTGCAGCCGCAAGGTGATCGAATTGGACGTCACATTCGTTATCCGCACGGTCACCGGTTCGCCACCGTTATTCGTCACCACCCGCGCGATCACCACCGGGTTCTCATAGGTATTCGACAGCGTAATCGTCTTGGTCTGATGATTGAGTTGGAACGTCTGCAATTCGGCGATGTTGAACTGGGCGCCGGGGTTCGTCGGGTCGAGTTCTTCCACCAGCGTGTTTTCGACGAGCACCGAGCCACTGAACCCGTCGACCGTTATCAGCACGTCATTGCCGACCTGGGTGTAATGGATCGAGGCCGGAGCCACGCCTTCGAACTTGACCAGATCTACGTCAGGCTCGAAATCCTTGATCGTATCGTCCCCCCAGTCGGACGATGCCTGGTACAAGAACGTGTCGCCACCGCCACCGCCATACAAGATATCGTCGCCAGCCCCGCCGTTCAGGATATTGGCGTAGTCGTTGCCATAGATGATGTCGTCGAAGCTCGTCCCGATCGCGTTCTCGATTACGGTGCCGAAGGCGATGGCCAGATTGTTCGACATGCCATGGGTCGACGAGTAGGCGCCCTCGTGCAGATCGATGACCCGGGTATAGGTGGAGGAGATGTTCTGCCAGCCGATCAGTTGGCCGCTGGAATCGTATACCGGCTCGAGCGCCCGCGATGCCGTGTCGCCCGACAGATCGAGCGTATCGATGCCGCCGGAATCGAAGATCGTCAGCACCGGTGCGTTGTTAATGGTGAAATCGAATATCTCGCGGTTGGCGGTTGAATTGTAGCCATAGACGGTATTGCCGCTTCGGGTGCTCGAATTTTCCGCATAGCCGTTGAAATAGCCGGCAAAATTGCCCTCGGTCAGCGCCAGGAGGTCGTAGACCATGGGCGACTGCGGATAGACCCACTGCCAGGACGAACCGGTCCAGAAAAAGTGCGATGTGCCGCTGCCGTCTTCATAGGCGGCGAAATAGGACATCACCGAGTAGCGGTGGGTATCCTGCTCGAACTCGGCGCTGTTGGCATAGGTGATCGGCCCGCCGGAGCCGGCATTGTAGTCGCCGGGATGCGACAGACCGAGCGCATGCAGGAACTCGTGCAGGATGGTGAGAAAGCCGTAGGAGCCGTAGTCGAGATTCGCGCTCTGGTTCGACGACCAGCTCTGATCCAGATAGATGGTCGAGCTGGCGATTGCGCGGGAAGACGAGAAATAGCTCGTCGAGGCGTAGGTACCCCCGCCGGTGTCGTTGACGAACTTGATGTTGCTCGACGCGCCCGGCGCGACCTCGACGAAGGTCAGGCCGAGAGCATCTCCCACCAACTGGATTGCCTCGCGGATCCAGGCCTTCTGCGTGGCATCGACGCTATAGGATGTCGACGTCGAGCCGCTCGTGGGAAACGAATAGGTGATGGTCGTGCCGGTCCAATGCAGACCCGAGCGGGTGAGCTGATCGGCGATCTGTTGCGGCGTGAAAACCGGTTTAGGCATTGATCTCGTCCCGCCCCGAAGCCAGACGCCTATTCATTCGGCATGAAAGGCAATTTAGCGACCACCGCGCCGGCAAGAGCGCGCCCGTCAGCCGCGATCGTGGAACCCTCAAGCCGCAGGCTGACGGGGGGACCCTCCTCGATTGGCGGGACGCCGCGCTGCGGCATGTGGGACCCCCAGCTCGTCCGGGCGATTGCGGCCTCCGCATCGAGCCGAACGGCCGAGCGGATCCAGGCCGTGGCTGCTCTCGGCAAGGACCGATCCACGGCCGGTCCCGCATCATCCATCCTGACCACCGCGACGCCGAGCTTCTCGCCGACGCGGCGCGACAGTTCCTCGCAAAAGGCGACCTCGAAGCTCCGGTTCGTCTCGCTGTCGCGGCCCTCGACGACACAGGCAATCTCGATCGTCCTCAGCCCGACGGTCAGCGGGTGCGGCATCGCTGCGTGGGCATCGCCTGTCATCAGACCTATCGAAACGGCAATCATTGGAACTGCTTTGCTCAGCCAGACCATGCGGCCTCAAACGTCCACCTTCAGCCGAGCCCACCGCGCGGGCCCTCACTGAAATGAGACGACCGCGGTCAAGCCGGCATGCACCGCCAGCTTGCCCTCCAACCCGTTAAAATAGCACTGTCAACAGCTTTCGAATCTTAATGGCATTTCGAGGGCCACCGTCTTGCCTGGCCCCGATTCATCATGAAGAAAGTCTTGCCGCCCGGCCCGGCGGTACGCTAGGCGACGCGGTGCGCGTTCCGATCGACGAGCCAAATCAGCCTTCCCGGAACGCCTTCCGGAAGCTGTCGCGGATCGGACGGACCAGATAATCGACGAAGGTCCGCTCGCTGATCCGAATATAGGTGTCGACCTGCATTCCAGGATAGAGGTCGGCCTGGTCGATGCCGGTGCCGGCGAGTTCGACAAGGCGCAGGCGGGCGAGGTAATAGGGCTGCTGCGTGTTCTCGTCCACCAGCCGGTCGGCCGAGACATACGTAACCTGCGCATTGACGACCGGAGTGGTGCGCCGGTTCAGGGCGCTGAGACTGACCGCCGCCGTCTGGCCGACCTTGACGGAGTCGATATCCTCCGGCGGGACCCGCGCCTCGATCAACAGGTCCTCGCCGTCGGGAAGAATTTCCAAAAGCCGCTGTCCGGATTGGATCACCTCGCCCGGCGTGTGAACGCCGAGCTTGACGACGACACCGGCCACGGGGCTGCGGATGACGATGCGATCGAGGATGTCGTCGGCCGTACGGATCTGTTTTTCCACGTCCTGGAGCTCCGCCCGCGTCTGGCTCAAATTGGTGGAGGCCTCTTCGCGGCGCGCGGTCTTCAGCCGAGCCACCTCCTGCTCGATCTGGGCAATCTGCTGGCGCGCGGAGGCGATCTTGGCGATGTTCTCGCCCTTCTCGCCAAGCAGGGCGGCCTGCGAGCGCTTCAGCGCCAGAAGCCGCTCCTGGGTCGCGAACCCCTTCTCGAACAGTCCCGAAAGATCGGCGACCTCCTTGTCGACCAGATCGAGCTGCTGCCCGAGCGCTCGGTTCTGCGCCTCGATCCCGGCGATCTCTTCCTGATATGCGCGCATTCGCTTGCTCAGAATGCCGATCTCGTCGCGGTGACGGCTAAGCCGCGCGTCGAACTCCGCGCGCTGGTCGTCGAGCAGCCGTTGCAGCCAGGGATCGGCGCTACGCCTGGCAAGCGCGTCCGGGAACACGCCGATTTCCGGCCGTTCGCCGACGCCCGCCTGCAGCAACTGCGAAGAAATCTGATCGGGCCGCAGCAGACTTTCATTGCCGTCGCGCTCGGCGAGAAGGCGCGCCTCATAGGCCTGCAACGTATCGCGCTTTGCCGTCAGCCGGTTCAGGTTCGTTTCCGCCGCCGTCCGGTCGAGAACGAAAACCGGCGCATCGGCATTCACCCGGTCGCCCTCGCCGACCAGGATCTCCTTGATGATGCCGCCTTCGAGATGCTGGATGATCTTGTTGTGGCCGCTCGCGACGAGGACGCCGGGCGCCACGGCGGCCCCGGCGATCGGCGCCGTCGACGCCCACACCCCGAGGCCGCCGAAGAAGGCCAATATCCCCATGAGACCGAGGATCGCCGGCCAGCGCACGGAAAGCAGCACCTCACAGGCCCGTTCCTGGCTACGCGGAGCCGGAATCATTGGCGACCCTCCTCACCGGCACCAGCCGCGCCGTAACCTTGCCGCTGGTTGCATGTTTCTCCTCCGGGGTCCGAGGTTGCGGCGGCCGCGGCACGAGGTGCGGAAGAACCTCGTTGCGCGGACCGAAGGCCTCGGCGCGCCCCTCCCGCAGCAACAGGATCTTGTCTACCGCCTCGAGGATCGACGTGCGCTGAGTGACCGTCACCGTCGTCGTCTTACGCGCCTTCGCCGCCGCGATGGTCTCGGAAAGCTGTTTTTCGCCCTCATAGTCGAGATGCGCATTGGGCTCATCGAGAATGACGAAGGTCGGCGACCCGTAGAAGGCCCGGGCAAGCGCGATCCGCTGGGTCTGGCCTCCCGACAGGGGCCGGCCGCCGGGCCCGACCCGGGTCTCGTAGGCCTCCGCCAATTGCGTCACCAGCTCGTGCACGCCGGCGCGCTTGGCCGCCTCGACGACGTCCTCATCGCGCCTATCCGGGTCGAACCGCGCGATGTTTTCGGCGATCGTTCCCGGCATCAGATCGATCGATTGCGGCAGATAGCCGAAATGGCGGAAGCGGGCCTCATCCGGCCACACGGCGATGTCGGCCCCGTCGAGGCGCACACAGCCGGACGCAGGGGTCGCCGCGCCGGCAAGAAGACGGGCAAGCGTCGACTTGCCGGCGCCGCTCGGCCCGACCACCGCCAGCGCCTCGCCGGCCTCAAGCGAAAAGCTGATCCCCTTCAGGATCCGTTCCTGTCCGGGCGAACCGGGTGCGGTGAACACCAACCTCTCGACCTCGATCCGGCCCTCGGGGTCGGGCAGCTTGGTGCGTCTTTCCGCCGTGCCGGTCTCCTGGAACAGCTGCTTCAGCCGCTTGTAAGCGAGGCGCGCCTGGGTCAACGACTTCCAGCCGCCGACCGCCTGCTCGATCGGCCCCAGCGCTCTGGCGGAGACGATCGAGGAGGCGAAGATCATGCCCGCCGTCATCTCCTCGTGCAGAACGAAATAGGCGCCGAGGCCGAGAACGGCGATCTGCAACAACAGGCGGAAAAACCGGGTCATGGCGAAAAAGGCCGCGTTGCGGGTCCCGACACGGTCCTGGCCGATGAGAGCGCCGATCTGGCCGCCCGTCCATTTGGCAAGACCCGCATCGAGCATGCCCATGGCCTTGATCGAGTCGGCGTTGCGGATCAGCGACTGGGCCGTGATCATGCTCGCTCGCGCATCGCGCAGGGCCTCCCGCTGCGGGCCCAACGTGACAGCATCGTTGGCCGCGGCGAGACAGACCAGCAGCAAGGCCCCGAACAGGGTCACGTAGCCCAGCACCGGGTGGATCAGGAATACGAGCACGACAAAGATCGGCGCAAACGGCAGGTCGAGCAGGCTGAGCGCCACCCGGTTGCCGATGAAACCGCGCACCAGGGTCATATCGCGCAGCGGCTCGGCCCCGAAACGCTCCGGCCTCTCATCGCGCACCAGGCGTTCGAGAACCGCAGGCGACACGCCGACCTCGAACCGCGCCGCCGCCCGGCTGGCCATGACCCCGCGCACGCCCTCCAGCAGGCCGAAGACCGCCAGGGCCAGGACCGCCAGGATCGTGATCATCACCAGCGTGTCGGCGCTGCGGCTGACCAGAACCCGGTCGTAGATCTGCAACAGGTACAGAGGTACGGCCAGGACGAGCAGGTTGAGGAATAGAGAATAGACGCCAATAAGGAAGAATATCCTCCGAACAGGCGCCATTGCGCTAATCATGCCATCAACTCCACGGCCCGACGCCGCCCGCTTGAGCAATTCATTTATTCATAAAATTCCAAATTGATACTTCTCATGCAACACGAATTGTCTATCTTACATATCTACACTCACAGTAAACATGTTCTAGCTTCAAATATTCTTTACAATAGTGATAATATAGCCGATTCTTTAAGAAATTGCCATGTCGTGTGGCCAATTCGATGGCGTCGCAATCAAAAGCGCAGTGGGTCACCGGCTGCAACATTGGATGCGGGGCGCTGCGGAGCGACCTGAGGCGACAGGCTCAGGCGCCAGCCTCGGCCTGCCAGCGCCGGTAGAAGCGCGGCGCGACCTCTCTCAGCCTTCGATCGTCCATGCGGCCGCTGCGCGTCATGTAGTCGTAGGCGAACGCGGTCGGCGAGAGGTTCATGCGCTCGGCGAAGCGCTCGTACCAGCGGGCGCTGGCGAGCGCGCCGGACAGGATCTTGTCGACCACCGGCCGCCTCTCGGCGAGGAAACGATCGAGCGCGCGCTCGACGTTCATGTCCTCCGCCGCAAAGGCGTTGGCGAGCGCCAGCGCGTCCTCCATCGCAAGTCTCGTGCCCGAGCCGATCGAGAAATGCACCGTACGCAGGGCGTCTCCGAGCAGCACCGCATTGCCGTGGTACCAGTTGCGCACCTCCAGAACCGGAAAATTGCGCCAGATCGACTTGTTGGAGATGAGCGGGTGGCCGCCCAGCTCCTCGGCGAACACCTGTTCGCAATAGGCGCGGCTCTCGGCGTCGTTCAGGGTCTCGAAGTCGGCCCGCCCCCAGGTCTCCGCGTCGCATTCGACGATGAAGGTGCTCATGTCGGGCCGGTAGCGGTAATGGTGTGCGACGAAGGCGCCATCCTCATTCTGTTTGAAGGTCAGGGTCAGTCGCTCAAAGGGCTGGGTCGTGCCGTACCAGACGAACTTGTTCGACAGATAGGAGAGATTGGGCCCGAACGCCTTGGCCCAATGCGCCCGCACCGACGAGTTGACCCCGTCGGCGCCGACCAGAAGGTCGGCCCTGGCCCGCGCGTCGAGGTCTTCGACGCGGGTCTCGAAGCCGAGCTCGACACCGGCCGCCTCGCATTCCCGATACATCAGCTCCAACAGCTCCAGCCGCCCGATGGCCGAAAAGCCGTTGCCGTCGATCGCCACCGTCTCGCCGCGATGGGCGATGCCGAGATCGTCCCAGGTCTGCATGTTGCGGTGCAAGAGCGTGTACGTTTCCTCGTCTCCCTCGCGCAGGAATTCCAGAGCCCGGTCGGAGAACACGACGCCGAAGCCGAAGGTGGCGTCGCGCGGATTCTGCTCGCTCACGCGGACGCGCAAGCCCCCGCCCGTGCGGCGTTTCATCAACAGCGCGAAATAGAGACCAGCCGGCCCGCCGCCGATGATTTCGATGTGCGTCAAATCGGATTTCCTCTTCTCTTTCGGCACGCCTTATATGCTAGACACCGTTCGTCTTGGAAGCCAACGAGTTGCCGCGACGGGGGTGCCATGCTGAGCGGAGAGTTTCAGGTCCGGGTCTATTGGGGCCACTGCGACCCGGCCAAGATCGTCTATTACCCGAACTACTTTATCTGGGTCGACCATGCCGGCCACGAGCTCCTGGAAAAGGGCGGCCTCGACCAGCTCGGCCTGCGCAAGCGCTACGGCCTGCGCGGCACGGTTCTCGGCAATGTGCACGCCGAGTTCAAGAGCCCCGCCTTTTTCGGCGACATCATCGATGTCTTCTCCGAGGTCGGCAGGATCGGCCGCTCGACCTTCGAGATCGTCCACGACGTGATGCGCGAAGACACGCTGCTGGCCAAGGCGAAGGAGCTGCGGGTCTGGGTCGTGGACGACGAGAACAGCCCGACGGGGATCCGCGCCGCGCCGATACCCGACACCGTGCGGGCCGTCCTTGAAGGCCGCGCATCGCAATATTGACTGACGCTCGCATCGCCCGCCCCGGCGCGACTTGAAGCCGTCCGGCCGGCACTGTACGGTCGCTCGCGTCCGGTCTCCACGACCTTTTCACGCGCATATCGGAACGAACCGCATGACCGTGAAGAACGGCGTTATCGAGACGATCGGAAATACGCCGCTCATCCGCCTGAAGCGCGTCTCCGAGAAGACCGGCTGCACGATCCTCGGCAAGGCGGAGTTCCTCAATCCCGGCCAGTCGGTCAAGGACCGCGCGGCGCTGTTCATCGTTAAGGATGCGGTCAAGCGCGGCACGCTCAGGCCGGGCGGCACCATCGTCGAGGGCACCGCCGGCAATACCGGCATCGGCCTGGCGCTGGTCGGCAACGCAATGGGCTTCAGGACGGTCATCGTCATCCCCGACACCCAGAGCCAGGAAAAGAAGGACATGCTGCGGCTTTCCGGCGCCGAGCTGATCGAGGTCCCGGCGGTCCCCTACGCCAACCCGAACAATTACGTGAAGGTCTCAGGAAGGCTTGCCGAGATGCTTGCCAAGGAAGAGCCCAACGGCGCGGTGTGGGCCAACCAGTTCGACAATACCGCCAACCGCGACGCGCATTATTTGACAACCGGGCCTGAGATCTGGCGCGACACCGACGGCAAGGTCGACGGCTTCGTCTGCTCCATGGGCACAGGCGGCACCATCGCCGGCGTCGCCATGGCGCTGAAGGAGCGTAACCAAAGAATCGTCACGGCGCTCGCCGACCCGGAAGGCTCGGGCATCTATTCCTTCCTCAAGCACGGCAAGTTCGATCCGGCCGGCACGTCCATCACCGAGGGGATCGGCAACAATCGCGAGACCGAGAATCTGAAGGGAGCGCCGGTAGACGAGGCCTATAAGATCCCCGACACCGAGGCGCTTCCCTATGTCTTCGATCTGCTCGAGCATGAGGGGCTGTGTCTCGGCGGATCGAGCGGGATCAATGTCGCCGGCGCCATGCGGCTCGCCGAGGCGCTGGGGCCGGGCCGAACCATCGTCACCATCCTTGCCGACTATGGCACGCGGTATCAGACCAAGCTTTTCAATCCCGCCTTCTTGCGCGAAAAGAAGCTGCCGGTGCCGGCCTGGCTCGAACGGCGAAGCACGATCGACATGTCCGAGGTGCTGAAATGAGCGAAGCGCTGTTTCGCGACGACGCGTATCTGAAGGACTGCGCGGCGACGGTCAGCGCCGTCAACGAGCGCGGCGGCGTCGTTCTCGACCGCACGGTGTTCTATGCCGCCGGCGGCGGCCAGCCCGGCGATTCTGGCGAGATCGAGCTCGAGGACGGGCAGAGGATTGCGATCGCCACGACCGTCTATGGCGAGGACCGCGCCGACATCGTCCATGTGCCGGCGGAACCCGGCCCGCTGCCGGCCGCGGGCGAAAAGGTCGTCTGCCGCCTCGACTGGCCGCGCCGCTACGGCCACATGCGCATCCACACCGCGCTGCATCTTCTCTCCGCGGTGCTCCCCTACCCCGTCACCGGCGGCCAGATCGGCGCCGATACGGGCCGCCTCGACTTCGATATTCCCGACGCCGGCATGGCGGATAAGGAGGAGATCGCCGAGCGGCTCAACGCCCTGATCGCCGCCGATCATCCGGTCGGCTTCGAATGGATCACCGATGCGGAGCTCGCCGCTAAGCCCGAGCTCGTCAAGACCATGGCGGTCAAGCCGCCCATGGGCTCCGGCCGCATCCGTCTGGTGCGCATCGGCGCCGGCGTCGACCTGCAGCCCTGCGGGGGCACGCATGTGCGCTCCACCGCCGAGATCGGCCCCATCGCGGTCACCAAGATCGAGAAGAAGGGCGCCAAGAACCGGCGCGTGCGCATCGCATTCGCCTGACGGGAGGACAGGCCATGGAACTTGCGGGCTCGTGCCGTTGCGGCTCGGTACGGTTTACCGTCGCCGCCTATGCCCCGGTGCCCTATATGCGCTGCTATTGCTCGATTTGCCGCAAGACGGCCGGAGGCGGCGGTTACGCGATCAATCTCGGCGCCAAGGCCGACACGCTCAAGATCCTGTCCGGCGAGGGGTCGATCCAGGTCTACCGCGCCGTGATCGACGGCGAGCCGAGCCCGTTGGAGCGCCGCTTCTGCAAGCTCTGCGGCTCGGCCTTGTGGGCGTGGGACCCGCGCTGGCCGGACCTGGTTCACCCGTTCGCTTCGGCCATCGACACGCCCTTGCCGCGGCCGCCCTCGAACACCCATATCATGCTGGACTTCGCCGCGCCCTGGGTGAAAATTGCGGCGGGGCCGGGGGACGAGCAGTTTCCGCGTTACCCCGACAAATCGCTGGCCGACTGGCACCGCGCCCACGGTTGGCCCAACGAAGAATAGGGTATGGGAGAGCGTTTTCGCATGATTGGCAACCCAGGTTTGCTGGTCTCCACGGAATGGCTTGAAACCCATCTCGCGGCGCCGGACCTGGTCGTGCTCGACGCCTCCTGGTATCTGCCGACCGCGAAGCGCGACCCCTATCGGGAATACCTCAACGGACACATCCCGGGCGCGCTGTTCTTCGACATCGACGACATTTGCGACGAGACCAGCGACCTGCCGCACATGCTTCCTTCGCCGGCGAAACTGTCCTCGCGGGTGCGCAAGATGGGCATCGGCGACGGCAAGCGCGTCATCGTCTATGACGGCGCCGGCATGTTCTCCGCCGCCCGCGTCTGGTGGACGTTTCGCGTCATGGGCCATGACGATGCAGCGGTGCTCGACGGCGGCCTGCCCAAATGGCGGGCCGAGAACCGGCCGCTCGATGAAGGCCCCGTCGAGGGCCAGGAGCGGCATTTCACCGCCCGCCGCAACGCCGGCATGGTGCGCGATCTGAACGACATCATCGCCATTGTCGAGGGCCGCGACGGCGCCGCCACGCAGATCGTCGATGCCCGCTCGTCGGACCGCTTTTGCGGCAAGGCGCCCGAGCCGCGCCCGCGGCTGCGCTCGGGACGCATGCCGGGCTCATTCAACATTCCTTACGGCGCGCTGCTCAATCCCGACGCCACCTTCAAGTCGGCGGCGGAAATCCGGAGGGCCTTCGAGGCCGCCGGCGTCGACCTGACAAGGCCGATCGTGACCAGCTGCGGCTCCGGCGTCACCGCCGCGATCCTGTCTCTGGCGCTCGAGTTGATCGGTCACCACAACACATCCCTCTACGACGGCTCGTGGAGCGAATGGGGCGCCCGCGACGATCTGCCGGTGGAGACGGGTTAGGCCGTTGCGCCTGTTCTAAGGCCGCCCCATATCGGCTGCCATGGGACGGTTTCTCATCATTGCCGGGGCGATCTTGCTGGTGCTCGGGCTGCTGTGGCCATGGATCGGCAAGCTCGGACTCGGCCGTCTGCCCGGCGACATCGTCATCGAGCGGGAGAATTTCACGCTCTACCTGCCGATCATGACCTCGGTCATTCTCAGCCTGCTGTTGACCGCCCTGCTCTGGTTTCTCGGCAGGTAAGACCCGCGATCAGTGCAAAATCTGGCTCAAGAACAGCTTGGTGCGGTCGTGCTGCGGGTGGTGGAAAAAGACCTCCGGCTCGTTCTGCTCGATGATCTGCCCGTCATCCATGAAGATCACCTGGTTGGCCACTTCACGAGCGAAGCCCATCTCGTGGGTCACCACCAGCATGGTCATGCCGGAGCGCGCCAGATCGACCATCACGTCGAGCACCTCCTTGATCATCTCTGGATCGAGCGCCGAGGTCGGCTCGTCGAACAGCATGATCTTCGGGTTCATGCATAGTGAGCGGGCGATGGCCACGCGCTGCTGCTGGCCGCCGGAGAGCTGGCCGGGATATTTTTTCGCCTGCTCCGGGATCTTGACCCGCTCCAGATATTGCATCGCCGCCGCCTCGGCCTCCGCCTTCGGCATCTTGCGCACCCAGATCGGCGCCAGGGTGCAGTTTTCCAGCGCGGTGAGGTGCGGAAACAGGTTGAAGTGCTGGAACACCATGCCGACCTCGCGCCGGATCTCGTCGATCTTTTTCAGATCGTTGGTGAGCTCGGTGCCGAAGACGACGATCCTGCCCTTCTGGTGCTCCTCCAGCCGGTTGATGCAGCGGATCATGGTCGACTTGCCCGACCCGGAAGGTCCGCAAACGACGATGCGCTCGCCCTTGAGGACCCTCAGATTGATATCCTTGAGCACATGGAAGTCGCCGAACCATTTGTGCATGCCGGTGATTTCGATGGCCACCTCGTCGGAAACCCCCATCGCGGCAGTTTCCGGATCATGTCCGTTTCCGGCTGCCGGCGTCTCCGGCCTGGAGCTGGATTCGATTGCCTTTTTCGCCGCGACCGCGAGCTTCGTGGTCTTGCGCGCGCGGGTTCCGCCGGCTTTCTTCGCCGTCGATGCGCTGCGGCTCCTGGTCGGTGTCTTTTCCATGCGCGTGCTTCCTTCGTTATCGCCGCCGGCCGGCACTCAGGCGCTGCTCCATGAACATCGAGTAGCGCGACATGCTGAAGCAGAACACCCAATAGATCAGGGCGGCGAAGACATAGGCCGTGTGGCTCTGGGTCGGCGTAGCCCAGGTCGGATCGGTGAAGCTCAGTTGGATGATGCCGAGCAGGTCGAAAAGACCGATGATCAGCACCAGGGTCGTATCCTTGAACAGGGCGATGAAAGAGTTGACGATGCCGGGAATCACAAGTTTCAGCGCCTGCGGCAGGACGATCAGCCGCATCATCTGCCAGTAGCCGAGGCCGAGCGCCTGGGCGCCCTCGAATTGGCCGCGCGGGATCGCCTGCAAGCCGCCGCGCACCACCTCGGCCATGTAGGCGGCGTTGAACAAGGCCACCCCGATCAGCGCCCGCAACAGCTTGTCGAAATTCACGCCCTCGGGCAGGAACAACGGCAACACGACGCTGGCCATGAACAGCACCGTGATCAGCGGCACGCCGCGCCAGAACTCGATGAAAATAATCGAGAACAGCTGCACCACGGGCATCTTCGAGCGGCGCCCGAGCGCCAGCGGCACGCCGAGCGGCAGCGAGGCGACAATGCCGGTCATCGCCACCACGAGCGTCACCAGGAGACCGCCCCAAAGCGGCGTCTCCACATGCTCGAGGCCGAACCAGCCGCCGATCAGCAGCACGAAGGTCGCGACGGGAAAGATCACCAGCAGAAAAATCGCATTCCAATTCTTGCCCGGAATGGCGGGAATCGCCATCGGGACCAAGCTGGCGACGAGCATAAAAAATACCAGATTGACGCGCCAGCGCTCGGCATCGGGATAACGGCCATAGACGAACTGGCCGAGCTTGGCGCCGACATAGGCCCAGCAGGCGCCAACCGTCTCCTGCCCTTCGCGTTGCAGGCAATCCTCGCGTCCGCTGCCCTGCCACACGGCATTGACGATCGTGAACTCGAAGATCGGCACGAAAATCACATAGGCGAGATAGACGCCGATCAGGGTGAGCAGAGAGTTCCACCAGTTGGAGAACAGGTTCCGGCGCATCCACCCCAGCACGCCGGTGGACAAATGCGGCGGCTCCAGCTCGGCGACCATTTCGCGGCGCACGAAGACGAGGTCGGAGTTGGCCATTGCGCCCTTCTACCGCTCCACCAGCGCCATGCGGGCGTTGTACCAGTTCATGAACAGTGAGGTCAGGATCGACAATGTGAGGTAGACGGCCATGGTGATCAGCAGAACCTCGACCGCTTGGCCGGTCTGATTGAGGGTCGTGCCGGCGAACACCGAGACGAGATCCGGATAGGCGATGGCGACGGCGAGCGAGGAATTCTTGGTCAGGTTCAGATACTGGTTCGTCAGCGGCGGAATGATGACCCGCATGGCCTGGGGAATGATCACCAGGCGCAGGGTCGGCATGCCCCTCAGCCCGAGCGCGTGGGCGGCTTCCGTCTGGCCGTGGCTCACGGCGAGGATGCCGGCGCGCACGATCTCGGCGATGAAGGTCGCGGTGTAGAGCGTCAGCGCCAGGAGCAGCGCCACATATTCGGGAATAAGCACCATCCCGCCCTGGAAATTGAAGCCTCTGAGGACCGGAACCTCGAAGGTGAGCGGCGCCCCGCCGATCAGGAATACGATGAGCGGCACGCCGATGATCAGTCCCACCGAGGTCCAGAAAATCGGAAACTGCTGGCCGGTCTCGTATTGCCGCTTGCGCGCCCAGCGGGCGATGAAATAGGCGCCGATGCAGGCGACGAGAAAGGCCCACGGCGTCGCCCCGAATCCTGCCTCCGGCACTGGCATCGGCATGAACATCCCGCGCGAATTGATGAACGTGCCGGCGCCAAGGTCGAGGCTCTGGCGCGGCGAGGGAAGGCTGCGCAATACGGCGAAATACCAGAAGAAAATCTGCAGCAGCAGCGGGATGTTGCGCAGCACCTCGACATAGAGAGTGGCGAGCCTGGAGATGATCCAGTTCGGCGACAGCCGCGCGACGCCGAGGATGAAGCCTAAAATGGTGGCGAAGACGATGCCGACGACGGCGACGGCAAGCGTATTGATCAGCCCGACCAGGAACGCCGCGCCGTAGCTCGACTCCTCGACATAGCCGACCGCCCAGGTCCCCAGTGTCGCGACCACGCCGAAGCCGGCGGTGTTGCTGAGAAAGCCGACCCCGGTCGCGATGTTCTGCTTCGCCAGGTTGGTGACGGTGTTGGAGACGATTTCGTAGCCGAACCACACCACGGCGAGGATAAGCAGGACCTGCGCCGCGAGCGCGCGTATCTTCGGATCGTAAAGGAGCGGCACGCGCGCGTGCTCGTCCCTGTCCGGTCCGACAACATCTTGAACCGCCATGCTCGACCCGTCGTCCCGGGCGAGGCCTATCCCCGCTCGTTCGTGCTTCCGGGGTGGTCATGCCGCGGCGCCCTCGCCCCAAGAGGCGGCGACGCGCAACCGGTCACCGAAATAATCCGGGGGCCCATCGCCTCGTCCGGATCAGGGCGGCGACGGGCCCCGATGCCTCGCCTAGCGGATCGGCGGCGCGTATTGCAGGCCGCGTTGGGTCCACAGCGCGTTCAAGCCGCGGGCGATGCCGAGCGGCGTGTTCGGACCGACATTGCGGTCGAACACTTCGCCGTAATTGCCGACCAGCTTGATGATATTGTAGGCCCAGTCATTGCCGAGCCCGATCGCCTCGCCAAAGGCGCCTTCCGTGCCGAGCATCCGCTTGATCTCCGGATTGTCCGACTCCTTCATCTGGTCGGCATTGCCGCTGTTCACCCCGAGCTCCTCGGCGTTGACCATGGCGAAATGGGTCCATTTGACGATATTGAACCACTGGTCGTCGCCTTGCCGGACCACCGGTCCGAGCGGCTCCTTGGAGATGATCTCGGGCAGCACGACGTGTTCGTCCGGATTGGTGAGCTTCAGCCGCTGCGCGTAGAGCTGCGAGGAATCGCTCGTGAAGACGTCGCAGCGTCCCGAATCGTAGGCCTGCACGGTCTCGTCCGCCTTCTCGAAGGCGACGACCTCGTATTTCATCTTGTTGGTGCGGAAATAGTCGGCGAGGTTCAGCTCCGTTGTCGTGCCGGTCTGGGTGCATACCGACGCGCCGTCCAGTTGCAGCGCGCTGGTTACGCCGAGCGACTTGCGAACCATGAAGCCCTGACCGTCATAATAGTTGGTGCCGGCGAAGTTCAGACCGAGTGAGGTGTCGCGCCCCATGGTCCAGGTGGTGTTGCGCGACAGGATGTCGATCTCGCCGGATTGCAGCGCCGTGAAGCGCTCCTTGGCCGACAAGGGGGTGAATTTGACCTTGCCCGGATCGGCGAAGATCGCCGCGGCAATCCCGCGGCAAAGCTCAACGTCGATGCCGGTCCAATCGCCCTTGTCATTGGTATTGGAAAAGCCGGGAAGACCCTGGCTGACGCCGCACTGAACGAACCCCTTCGACTTGACGTCATCGAGGGTTGCCGCCGACGCGGCGGACACCGCCAGGGTCAATCCTGCCCCGAGCAGCAATGGACCCACAACCGTTTTCATGTCGAAACTCCTTGTTCTGAAACTTAAAGCCACTCCCCTGCGGCGGCGCTCTGCGGCGAGCGCCGCCTCCCCTTCCTGGAAGCCCGGGTAGGATTCACATGACGTACTGGCGTCCCAACTCCCTCCCAGGACCTTGTCCTATCTCAGGCGATTAAGCGACTTTGGTCAAGCCTGACGCACTATACCCATCGTCCGCTGGCATTGCGCGGGCGAAATGCTAGTGCATTTGCGGGCCATATGGAATCATTGAGCTGGCGAACGCCGTTTATCCCTCTCATCCGGCATCCGGCCCGGCAATCGGACGAAGTATCATGGCTGATACCCCACGCGGCGACAGGAAAAAGGGAGCGGCGACCAGGCTCGTCCATGGCGGCCGTCACCCGGCCGAGCACCATGGGTTCGTCAATACGCCGGTTTATCGCGGCTCCACCGTCCTCTACCCGAACGCTGCGGCGCTGGCCGCCGGCGAAGTGCGCTATCCCTATGGGCGGCGCAACACGCCGACCATGGAAGCGCTCCACGAGGCGATCGCCGAGCTCGACGGCGCGGCCGGTTGCCTGACCGCCCCCTCCGGCCTTGCCGCCATCTCCAACACGCTGCTCTGCCTGGTCGGCGCCGGCGACCACATTCTGATGACGGACTGCGTCTATTTTCCCACCCGCCGTTTCTGCGACCACGTCCTGGCCAGCCTCGGCGTGGAGACGGAATATTACGACCCCCTCATCGGCGGCAGGATCGCCGACCTGATGCGGCCCAACACGCGACTTATCTATATGGAAAGCCCGGGCTCGCGGACCTTCGAGGTGCAGGACCTTCCGGCCATCGCCGCTGCCGCCCACGCCGGCGGCGCCTTGGTCGTTATCGACAATACCTGGGCGACGCCGCTCTACTTCAGGCCGCTTGACAAGGGCGCCGACATCTCGGTCTACGCCGGCACCAAATATTTCGGCGGCCACTCCGACATCATGCTCGGCGCGGTCACCGCCAACGAATCTGTTTGGCCGGAGCTGCACACGGCCTGGTATAATTTCGGCAATTGCGCCGGCACCGAGGAGATGTTCCTGGGGCTGCGCGGCCTGCGCACCATGGGCGTGCGCCTTGCCCGCCACATGCAATCGGCTCTCGAGATCGCCCGCTGGCTCGCCGACCGGCCGGAGGTCGACATCGTCCTGCACCCGGGGCTCGAAGGCGCCCCGGGGCACGAATTGTGGCGGCGCGATTTCACCGGCGCTTCGGGCCTGTTCTCGGTGATCCTCAAGCCGGCGCCCCGCGCGGCGGTCGACGCGATGCTCGATGAATTGCAGCTCTTCGGCCTCGGCTATTCGTGGGGCGGGTATGAGAGCCTGGCGATTCCCTTCGATCCGGCCGCGCGCCGCACGCCGCCTGCGTGGGAAAACGCGGGGCCCGGCTTGCGTTTTCATATCGGTCTTGAGGATGTCGACGATCTGAAGGCCGATCTTGCCGCCGGATTGGCCAAGCTCGGGCTCGCCGGCCGGCGCTGACGCGCCCGCTGATGCCGCCGGCTCCTGCCGGCCGCCCCGCCCTCTGCCTGCGGCCGGCAAGGTAGCGTTCCTGCCGCTGTCGCCGGCTTCCGAGGCCCCCCAGGCCCTCTTCGCTCGCAAAACGTGTATGAATATTCTAGGACAACTTTGTCGGGCAAATGTAAAAAATTCCGACATTTGAGATTATTTCTATGGAACAATGAATGAATTCTCGTATCCTTTGCGGTAATGATAAGTGGTGCGAAGGCGTATGAACCCATAAGCAAGTGTTATATTTTCCTGGATGGAATAACTCGATAGCTGAACCCCGCATGAAACCGGTCAATCTTCCCACGGACCTTCTGCGCTCCTTTGTGACCGTCAGCGACCATGGCGGCTACACCAAGGCGGGCGCCATCCTCGGCCGCACCCAGCCGGCGATCAGCCTGCAAATGCGCCGCCTGGAAGACCTGGTCGGAAAAAAGCTGTTCGCGCAGAAGGGACGCCACCTGGCGCTGACGGCCGACGGCTCGGCGCTGGCCGTCTATGCCCGCCAGATCCTGCGCCTCAACGACGAAGCCATTGCCAGGTTCGGCGCCGCCGAATGCGAAGGCGAGATCTCGATCGGCGTCCCGTCCGACTATGTTGGCGAGCATCTTCAGGACCATGTGGCGCGGTTCATCCGCGAGCACCCGGACGTCACGATCAAGATCATAAACCGATTGAGCCCCGATCTTCTGCAATGGCTGGCCAGCGACGAATTGGATGTCGTCGTCGCGGTCACCGCGCAGCAGGTCAGCCGCCATCTGGTGCGCGCCTGGGTCGAGCAACCGATATGGATCATGAGCAAGGGGGCCAAGCTGCATCGCACCGCGACGGTGCCGCTTGCCGTGCTTCCGAAGACGTCGGAGTTCCACAAGGGGATGATCATGGCGCTGGACGCCGCCTCGAAGCCCTGGCGCATCGCCCATTGCAGTTGCAGCCTGCCGACCTTGCTCGGCGCCGTCCACGCCGGCATCGGCGTCGCCTCGGCCCCCCGGCACTTGCGGCACGGGCCATTCCAGGTGCTGAGCGAGCGCGACGGTTTCCCGCCGCTGGAGCGGCTCCATGTCGGGCTCTTCTACAAGCACGACCGGCTGTCCGACGCCGCCTTCAAGCTCGTTGACCGGCTGCACAAGAGCATCGACGAAATCGTCGGAACGGCCGCGGTGCCGAATCCCTAAATGAGACCGCGGGTGACGTAGAGCTTCAGCCAGTAGGTATAGTTCGGCGAATCGGGGGCCTCGGCCCGGAACGCCCCCAGATCGCGCCAGGCCCAATCCATGACTTCTTCCGGATCGGGCTCGATCGGCCCGTCATACTTGCCAAGAAAGAGATGCACGATCTCGTTCTCGGTCATGCCGCCCTTGAGGGGAACGGTATACTGGGTCTTGGCCCGCCATTGCAGCGCCGGGCAATAGATTCCCATCTCCTCCAGGAGACGCCGCCTGGCGCCCGCCTCAACCGTCTCGCCAGGGCGCGGATGACCGCAACAGGCGTTCGACCACAGACCGGGGGAATGGTACTTGCTGAGCGCCCGGCGGTGCAGCAGGATCTTGTCCTCGTTGAACAGCATCACCGAGAAGGCCCGGTGCAGGAGGCCGCGCCGGTGGGTTTCCATCTTTTCCTCGCGCCCGACCTCGGCGTCCTTCTCGTCGACCAATATGACGTATTCCGTCATCCCCTTCTCCTCGATTTCGGCCGCCGCTCAGCGCAGCGCGTAAAGGCCTGTGAGCGTCACCAGATAGGTGGCGAAGACACATACCGAATCTAGCCCCATGATGCCAAGTTTGAAGCGCGAGCGCAGCACCAGACCGCAGGTGTAGAAAGCGGTGGTCACGATGCCGGCGATCAGTGCGAACTGCGCCGAACGGTCGGCGTAGACGAGGATCGGGTCGCCGAGGAAGAAGATATCGGCCGGCAGGATCAGGGCCAGCATCAGGAGGTTGCTGCCGAAAATATTCGATATCGCCATTGTATAGGCGCCCATGCGCACCGCGGCGATGGTCACGCTCACTTCCGGCAGCGAGGTGACGGCGGCGAGAAGCGTTGCGCCGATAAAGCTTTCGCCGAGCCCGCTCTGCGTTGCGATTGCCTCGGCGGTGGCGACCAGGACGATGCCGCACACGAGGATCATCAGCGCCGCGGCGGCGACGGCCAGTATGAGCTGGCGCCGCGATGCGTCGGTCAGCGGGCCGCCGCCGGGAATGCGCACCCTCTCCTCGACCGCCTCGAGGATTTCGACCGGCGTCCACACCGTTTGCTCGTCGTAGCGGCGCAGAAGGTATACGACCGCGCCATAGGCGATGCCGACGATGAGGGCTCCGGCGCCGATTCCGGGCACGATCTCCACCTCGCCCAGCGTGAGCACCGCCAATGTCAGCGCCAGAAGAAGCACGAGAACGCCGCTTTCGAGGATCGACGTCGGCTTGCGCGGATAGGAGGTCAGCGGCGCGCGGCCGGCGAAGGCGTCGGCGACAGCGAGAATTGCCGTCTGCATGGCAATGCCGCCGAACATGTTGTTGAGCACCAGGTGGGCGGCGCCGGCGAGCGCCCCGGTCACGGTGGTGACGATCTCCGGCAATGAGGTGGCGGTCGCGAGCAGGACCAGCCCCATAAAGGCATGGCCGATGCGGTAACGGTCGGAAAGCTCGTCGGCATAGGCGGGAAGCCGGCTGCCCGCGTACCAGACGCCCGCGGCCGCGGCGGCAAAGATGAGCCCGTTCCCCCCCAAGGGCAGCCGCACCAGCGCCTCGACAAGATGCATCTGCGCTCCTTGCGTGGCCGCCGCCGCGGCCGGGCGGAAATGGTGCGCCTGGCAGGACTCGAACCTGCGACCCCAAGCTTAGAAGGCTCGTGCTCTATCCAGCTGAGCTACAGGCGCCCAATTCTCTCATCCCGAACCGCGCGCAAGCGCTGGTGCTAGAGCGGTTCATGGTTATAGGGAACCATTTGACCGGGATGATTTTGCGCCGTGGCCAGGCGCGGCTCGCCGGGCGATGCGGTGCATCGGCCAACAGCCGCAACACCGCCACGGCGCAAAAGAACCCGGCCTTCGGTGG
>JAUYJB010000121.1 GCA_030688605.1 Hyphomicrobiales bacterium | reverse complement strand
CGTCTCCCCCTGCGCCAGCAAGCTCAGGATAAGCTCCACAGATATCCTCATTCCTCGAACGATTGGCTTACCGCCGAAAATTTCCGGATTGGCAGTAATCCTTTTTAGAAGTTCCTGATCCAGCATACTTGCCCCTTTCTTTCTCACCGGTATCTTCGCACTGTCAAGGGCCGAGCGTCAAGCAGTCGATCGCCTCCGTATACAACTCAGGAGTCAAGCTCAGTCTTCTGACAATCTTCCCAATCGGTCACTGGCACTCTTGCTTGTCCCGAAGCGAGAAAAGATTCCCGACGCGATAAATCCCCTCTTAAATGCGCAGCGAGAGGGAATACCGCGGCGTCGGCGAGTGGCCGCCACCCAAATTTTAAAAATCACGCCGAACCCCTAACGGTTCTTTCACACCAAATTCAGAATGTCCCCTTTTTCCCCACCCCATGAATTGCACCACGGAGCCACGCGCCCGCCGCGACGATCGGATTGTAGAGCCCAGGGGTCGCGTGGAATGAAAGAAAGTCATGATCCTCTCGACCAAGCAGGCGCCGGCGAGAATCACGTCAGAGCGCTTGCACAGAAACTTCTACGACGCGGGGTTTGTGACTCATCTCCATTCGGGGTCCGCAGAGTTGAATAGTCAGTCGCGTTTCTTAGCCGACGTCACGATCCGTTGAAACGTGCAGATTTCTGCAACTCCAGACTTGACCCGGTTCCTCTGTTGCGATCCTTCACTAGACTTTGTCCAGCTAGTCAACAACGTCCCCTATGACTATGTCCCCTATGACTATGATATCGAAGAGCGCTTCTGGCAGCATCACGGTGCAGCGTCCAGTGGCGCGCAGGACCGCGTTTCACAGCAATGCAGTTCACCTTCAGCATCCTCACCGGCTCTTAGCTGATTCCTTTATTTCGAAAAACTGTTTTCCCTGACTTGATGACGCTGTTGACAAAAGAAAACGGTTCCTTCCCATATTCCTCAACCTCTTCTGGCGTATAAATATGGATATCGACTGGAATTAGGGTCTGAGTCAACATGGGCTTCAGATCATCTGCCCGGCTTGCCATCGGCAACGTGGTTTCCTTGATTACAAATACATCTAGGTCGCTCTTGATTGTCGCCGTTTCCTTGGCATAGGAGCCGAATATCATCACCTTTTGCGGCTGAATGCGCGCCACGATACGCTGGATCAAAGTGTCGATCTCGTTCTGGGTCAACATGTCAGGCGATCGTATAGTTGATGATGAGGAACAGCTCACTGATCGCATCCTCAGGCAGAGATTTGAAATCGGCGGCGCCATCCAACTGGAGCTTGAGCGTCCAGGCACCCAAGTTGATCTCGCTGCCGGTCAGGTCTTTGATGGCGCGGTGCAGTCCCTTGTAAGTCGGGTCCGTGGACAATGGGAGCAGGTCGGCCGGGCTGATCCCGAGCGGTGACAGCTGCACCTTGTAGGTGGCGCCGTCCTTCATCTGCGCGACCACTTCGATCTGGCGAACTTTCTTGGTGGGGAACGGGCGAGTGAAGTACGGCAGCCGGTCTGGCAGGTCCTCCAGCACCAGTTCCTGGTCGTCCGCGGCGTTGGCGGGATGCAGGAACTTGTACCATTTATCGGAGTACTCGCGCTTCAGGTCGAACACACGGTAGAGCCCTTTGCGGCTCTCGGCCAAGGCCATGTCGTGCAGCTTCTTGTTGAACTCCTCCACCACTTTGGCGCGTAGGGACTCCCCGCCTTCGCGAGCCGTGTAGTTCAGGTGGATGACGACGTCGGACAAGGTCGCGAAGTCGAACTCCGGAAAATCCTTGTTCAGCTTGATGTGCCATCGGCTGATGGCGCCCGCGCCTTCGAAGGGCAAGTATCGCTCGTCGCGGAAGTTGAGCTCGAACATGCCGTGGTCGTTCTGGCCGTTGCTGGTGGCGATGGACTGGATGGCGGCGATTTCGTCACGAAACCGCGGGTCATCGCCGGGGATGGGGATGCGGGCATACCCTCCAGGGGGCAGGCTCGAATCCTTGCGCAGGCTATTCCCGGTGAGGGTGAGCGTGCACGCGACGGTCGTGTAGGGTCCGGCGACGCAGGGAATGGACAGACCGACGGTCTTGATGCGCCGGAAGTAGTGGCCGGGATAATCCATGTCGAACGCCGTTTCAGGCACGTCCACGAAACACTCGCCGTTCTGGCGCAGCTTGAGCAGTGCGATGGGGTCTAACTGTGCCAGGGAGATGTGCTTGGTCAGTTCGTAATCACGCCGGTTCTGCTCGTAGTAGGCCGTCTCCAGGCGCTTCAAGTCGTAATGGAGTCTTTCGCCGGAGAGCAGGCCTTTTTTCAGGCTGTCCCAATAGCCGAACTGGATATAGCTGGAGTCGGTCAGGCCCAGCTCGTAGCGGAAGCAACGCTCGGCGCGCTTGGCGAGGTCGTAGGCCAGTTGGTAACTCTGGAAGTAAACCGTGGAGAGCTGGTTGACCATCCAGTCATGGAGCTCTTGATTGGTGAATTTGGAGCGCAGATATTCGTCCTCTTTCTGGGCGTTCTCGATCTGCTTGTCCTGGTTCACCAGATCCTGTTTGGCAATCCCATGGCGGATGTCGGCCGCAGTGATCTGTTTGTTGATCTGAGGTAGTTCTTTCTCGGCGAGTTGCTTCTGCAGGTCCCAGTCCTCGGCCCGGCGCTCGTAGCCGCCGATCGTGGAGGTCATTCCCGCACTCATCTGCGCGATGCTGGCCAAGCCTTTCAGGGCGTCGGCGGCATCCCTCGCTGAGAGGCCCAAATTCGTCCCGCCAAATTTGACCGTGACTACAGGAGATGAGATGCCTGCCGCACCTGCTTCGGCGTTAGGAATGACGGCCGTGAAGGCCCCAAGAGTAGCCAGCGTCACCCCTCCGGCTTCAAACACTATTGCGCCACCGGTTAGAAAAGACGATGCTATCTCATAGATATTCAAGTCGTTCTTGATTAACTTCGTATAATGGTCCCGTCTAGCCTCGATCACCTTCTTTGACTCGTCCAGGGCTTCCTTGGTGCTCAGTGCTTCATCAACCTGTTTGTTCTTGATGATGCGCACTTGATCCAGCATCACGCGCTCGTGGCTGGAGCGTAGTTGGGCGAATGCCTCGGCATCGCGTTTTTCCAGCGCCGCCAGCATGGCGCTGCCCAGAGCTTTGACCTCGCCGCAGATTTCCAGCGCGCGCTGGATCATGAACGTGAAACGATACAGCGGCAGCGGCGCGTTCACATCGCTGAGCACGGCTCCAATGTCCAGCCCGGCGGCGGCGGCCCTGACCAGCATGGCCGGGTCGATGGGCGGCTCGAAGAGCGGCAACTGGCGTACGACGCCTTCGATGTTCATGCAGTGGCGGATATTGAACAGCCGGTCGGCCACCGTCTCCCACAGCTTCAGCAACTTCTCGTTGTTGGGGATACAGAAGTAGAGCACGTCCAGACGTGACAGTTCGGGAGCATCCTCGCCCACCGTGGCGGACGCGGGGACGGCGGGCAGAAGGTTCTCCACTTCCTTGAGCACGTTGCCGAAGTCGTCTATTCCTTCCTGCTCCAGTTGATAAAACGTTTTGATGGGGTTCTCGACCTGCCTGGGAATGCTCTTGGGACGTGGTCCCAGGATCGACGCGGCCAGGATGTAGAGCTGAGTCGCCTCGTTGATCGCCTCGATCGTGTCGCGGCGAAAGAGCTGGTCGCCCCAGGCGATCAGCGTCTGGATGTACTTGATGAGGACGTTCTTCTGGTAGGCGACCGTGCGCATCCGCGCGATAAGGTGCGGGTTGAACGGATGATCGCGCCACTCGCCCACCTGCTCTTGCAGCTCGTCGTCGCCTTTCGCAATCGCGACCATGATTTTCTCAATCCTTTGACTGAGGTAGTCAGCCCCCGTCGTCTCGTAAAACGGCTTGGTGATCCAGAACTTCTGCTGCGGGGTGTTCGGGTTGAGCGTCGCCGTATCGGTGTTCGTCGGATCGAAAATGTAATGGAACCACTCCAACGCCTCCTCGAACCGCTGATTGGTGCTCAGCTTGTTGGCGATATAGAACGGCACGTGGAAGAACAGCTCCCAGTTGTACGGCGCATAGGCGCCTGTGTAGGTGAAATCAACGTCCTCCACCGGATAACTGGCGCTGCTGTCTGGCAGCCGGTAATTCTTGCGCACGTTGTCGCTCGGGTTATAGCTCGCAAAGTCGAAGAGCGCGGGGCTGCCGGGAATACTGGCCGGTTCCACCTGGATGGGCCGGTTCAGAAGGCCCTTGATGCCAAAGATGTTGATCTCCTTGGTGAACAGCTCGACGAATGGATGGTAATGGATTGAGAATCTGAACGTGGATGTCTTCTTAGCGTACGAGGCCCGCGAGGCGGATGAGGCACGGGCCGGCCAACTGTAATCAACGAGGTACGTGTGGTTCTCGTCCCACATGAAGAAAGACCCTTCGTCGAGGAGCGCACTGGCCTTGGAGTCGATCACCGAGTATGTCGTCCTGCGAGCAATGTGTCGGAGAACCGGAATGGCCACAGCGTTCTGATGCGCCGCGATCTCAGTCCGCCCGCCGCCCTCGACAGTACCGTAGTAGAAATACTGCGAAGCAGTTGTATGCAAAATGAGGTCATTGCTAAAGCGGCTTTGGTCTGGCGAAATGAGATGGTCGAAGTCCGCCTTGAGCTGAAGCGGCTTCGATGTCACCTGCTTGCCAAGCTTGTCGAATAACCACCCACTTGTTGGTGCGTCCGTTGCAGGGTTCTCGGACGTATGAACTCGCACCTGCACATGTGTCGACGAGCGGGTGCCGAGTCGGAATGCGACATTGTCAGGGCTGTCCCCACGGGTCCACTGCTGGTCCACGCGAATAAAAGCATCCGACAACACCTTGGGCGTCCACTTGCCCTTCTTTAATTCACTCCAGTACAGCCGAATCTCCCAGTACTTAGTGGGCGTCGGGATCGTCGTCGTGGAATTCGCCGCAGGCGTGTTCAACGTCGTGGGCGCGTCCGCCTTTTCGAGAAACTGGGGCCAGAGCAGGTAGAGGCGCCGGTTGTGAATTCCAGCGACCAGATGGTTGGCATTGATGTCGAGCTCGATCTTCTGCCACGCGGTCCAGCGCTTGCCATTGAGGCGCTTGCGGTAGTAATGATCTGGTGCCTGGCTGCTGCGAGAGCGGCCGACGACGTGCAAGACCGACTCGTCGCCGATCGTCTCGTTGTAGAGCGTCCGGATCTCGAGGTTGGCCACCTTGTCGAGTTTTTCGAGGTAGTTCAAATAGGCGTCCTCCGCCGTGACGGCGGTGACGTCGTTCTGCATCAACTCGCTTTCAAGGTCCTTGAAGAACGGCGACTTCTCGTCGCGCTGCTCCGGCTCTAGCCAATTCTCCGGGTAGAGAAATACTTTGCGGTTGGCCTCCCAGACGCGGTATTGCTTCATCCACTTCCACTGCTTCCACTTATCGAGCTCGGCGTTGGCGAGGACGTCCTGCTCCACATTCAGCAGACAACGCTGGACGAACAACTGAATCGACGCGGCGGCCTGCTTCAGTCGCGAGGTGAGCATGCAGGCGCTCATTTCCACGTCAATCAGAAAATGGCCGTACAGCCCATTCGTGTCGGACCAGTTGTGTCCTTTGGCCCGATCGGGATGCGCGACCAGCCAGCCCACCAGGGCTTCGCGCTTCCGCTCTCGGAAGTCGTCTTGCAGCGGCCGGATGATCTGCTGCCACTGCGGCAGGTCGTACTTGGCCTTCACGGTCTGCTTGATGCTGTCGGCCACGGAGCCGTCGGGCGTGGCGGTGGCCCAGTTAATGGCGCGCTCGGCGTTTATCCCCAGGCGGCGCAAGGCGCGTACACAGTCGGCGAGCCGTTTCAGGCTGGCCGATTGGCGCAACTGCTGCTTCACGTTGTCGAAAGCCGCTGGGGGATCTGGCGGCCCTACGTGCCTCCAGTGAAATGCCTCGGCCATCGCGTTCAGGTCACTGACCTCGCCCGCGGTCAACCTGGCCAAGTCTGTCAGGTTGTCCGTCGAGGTCTGGGCGATGTCGAGGGCCCGCGCGGCGAATTCGAAGGCCGTCAGGTCGGACGTGGGCAGGCCGCCTTTCCAGGTGAAGAAGTGTTGCAAGCTGACCCATTTCTCAATCGCCAGTGGGGCAGCGATGCTGATAGGAAAGTCGCCTGGGTGCATCCAGCCCATGTCGGCGGCGTGCGTGCCCTCGAGCCACCACGTCAACTCGTCCGCCTTGATGCGCAGCGTGCTGATGACGAGCGCGTCCTTGTGGAGCAGCCGCAGACTCCGGTAGATGTCGGGGTAGCTGTCGGGAAAGGTGTCCTCATCTGGCGGAACCGGGGTGCCATCTGCCTGCCTGGCGAGCAGCCGCACATCATTGAGGGCTGCCAGTATGGTGACAGCCGAGCCGGGCACACTCAGCGTGTCGAGCAGCGCACTGGCCGAGGGCGTGTCCAGCTGCAGGAGCTCGGCTACCTTCTGACGGATGAACGCTTCCTGCTGCGTCTTCAGCAGGAAGGTCTGAAGCTGGGGTTGCACGAAGGTGAATCGCGCATCGACCTCGGCCTGCCGGTCGGCCGGGCTGAGACCGTCCGCGAGGGCGACCAGCGTGACCTTCGCGAGCGCGGTGTCCAGCACGCCGTTGAAGGTGGTGTCGATAAGTGTGTTGCGTGCGCCGGGCGCTCCAAGAAAGGTGCCGTCGATGATCGATAGCGCCACCGTTTGGTCTGCGTCCTTCGCAAGGGCGGGCAGTTGCCCAAGCTTGCTCTTGACGTAGGCGGAGTCGGTTTCCTCGCTCTTGCGGCGGACGTCGCCATCGATCTTCAGCAGGCCCTCGCGCAGCGTCGTGATGAAGGTGACGATGGCCTTGTCTTCCAACGCCACGCCCGCGTTGGCACTGAACTGGTGGGCCAGAAGATAGTCCAGTTGCTCCACCGAGAAGCCCGAGGCGGCCACTTGTTGCGCCAGTTCCACGAACGTACGCGTCGCGGCGGGGTTGGCGAACGGGTCTTGCGCCCACAACCGCTTGAGGCGTAGGAACTGCTCAGTGGTCAATGCCAGCGCCTTCGCGAGGACCGTGATGCGGTGGATGTGGCCCAGCTTTGTCGCGTTCAGGTTGTTGGACGGGACAAGGCCCAGATCGGCCAGGATCAGCGCGAGATCGCTCTCTTTCATGCGAAAGGCGGCGAGAATGCCCGGCACCTGGCTCGCGATTGGGCCGTTAATCTGGTTGGGGTGTGCTGGAAAACTGGCGACGGCGTCGACCAGCTTGTTGCGAAACAGACGCTGATAAGGCGTCTGCACCGATGGGGCGCCGTCCTGGGCGCGGTCCTGGTAGACGTTGTGGTCGATTCCGCTGTACAGGCTGTGGACGTCGCGCCAGTCCAGGGCCATCTGTTCCCGCAGGCGCTTCTTGCGCGACAGGGCCTGAAGTGCAGCGTCAGTAAGAACGCCGGGCAGGAGAATGTCCAGCTCCCACATCGGACAACCGAGCTTGCGCCACAAACGGATGAACTGGTGCATACGCGTCAGTGCGGCCTCAGTCAGATTGCGGATGATGAACAGGGAGGTATCGCAACTGGCCGCGTCGGGATCCGCGGTGTCGAAGATGAAGATGGCACGGTCCGGGTTGACGAATTTCATGTCGAGCAACTGCAGGAGTTCTTTGTAGGTCAGCGCACTACGGTTGAGCATCACATCCACATGGCTCAGCACGTCGATCCAGCCACCGGTAACATTGGTGGCGGGGTCGGCGGGCGTCACGGGGCTGGGAATGTCGTTGTTCAGTTCGGCCAGCCCCCAGAAGTCCCACGGTTCTTTGCCCTCCAGCGGGCCGGTCAGAATCTGGCGCTCCGTTTTGCCAATGTCCAGCCATGCGCAATCGATCTGCACGTCGCTCGGCACGAGCGTCACGTCATCAGACTGTTGCTGAAACAGCTCGAGCAGGCGCGGCAGCGGCACGCCCAAGTGTCGAAGGTAAGCCCGAGCCTGAGTGAGCGGCAGGTCGAACGGCAGATTGAGCGGGAATACTTCACCTTGCAGTTTGGTGTAGGCGGTAGGGTTGGTGTACTCAGGATTCGCGCGTAGCTCCGCCTTGGCGAGAAATGTCTGGCGAGTCGGGAGCAGGTGCAGCGCAGCGCCGGCCGTGGAGAGCTTGTAGGCGTGCTCGGCGTCGCGCACTGCCCACTGACCGCGGCTGTCCGGGGCGTAGACCTGGGCGTCGGCGCCCACGGCGACCGACTTGGCCGCCAACTCGGCGAGCACGGCCGGCCGGATCAGGCCGGCGACCAGATCCGGCTCGATGGCGCCTTCCAGCAAGAAAGGAGTCGGCGGCGCCACGACATCTTCAAGTATCTCGTTGACCAGATCGATGTAGGGCAGCGGCGTGTTCGTGTTTTCGCAGCTCAGCTCGATCTCGCCCAAATCGGGCCGGCGTTCGAACAGGATGTCCTTGACAGAGCAAAGGCCACCGCCGAGTTTCGGCTTCTCACTCTCGCGGTCGTCGAGGAACCTCAGCACGTCGGTGAAATAGGCGGCCGGGCTGTACACGGAACGACACTCCGTGCACTCGCAGTAATCGAGCGACCCGAACAGGGTCTGCAAGTTGGGCAGGGCGCGGATCTTGGCAACTGTCGCCGTATCGGCGACCGGTTGCGCCACCGCGTACGGGATCGCACCGTTCATGGCGATGTTGTATTCACTGTAGGTCGCCACCGCCAGCGCGTAGGCATTCTCCGCCTTCCGGTACATCTTCCGCGCCTCGATCTTGTTGATCCCAGTATCCGACAGCGCTTTGAGAAACCGGCTCCGCCCCATGAAGTAGATTCTCTGGGCGGAGTCGATCTTGCGCGCCAGCAGCGCCTCCACCGCCTTGTAAGTCCGGTTCAACTTGAAGATGCGCTGGATGGATTTCAGATCGGAGACCAGCGCCTTGTTGTTCCTGATTCCCCTCAAGGCCCCATCGTGTTGCGCGATGTAATGCTCCACGCGGAAGCGGTCGAGCTGGAAGTCTGGGTTGTTGTCGAGAAAGCGTACGACGTCTTGCCGTGCCTTGACCGGGCTCGACTCGGCGCGCGCCAACTTGGCCGAGAACGAGGTGGTGGGGTAGGCGCGCTCGAACTGCCCTCCGAGGATGACGGCAAACTGCTGCATCCTGGCTTGCTCGGTATCACCGTCGATGTTTGTGGGAACACCGACAGGCTTGCCGTCCGGACCTGGACGCTCGAAGACGGCGACCCAATCGGCTCGGTCAAACTTTGCCAATTCGCGCTTCGCCTTGAGAGCGCCGCTCTTGAACCGATTGACCAGCTCACCGACCAACGGAATGTGGTTCCGGGTCAGCGCTCCCAGCTCGAAAGAGAGTCGCACCTGCTGCGCGACCTCGGGTGGGAATATCTTGTCGTCTTCCAGCTTTTGCCAGAATGTCGTGAGAGGGCCTGTGTGGGCCTGGAAGGCTTCGAGGAATGCGGCCTGGTGTTCCGTGGCGGCCGGTGTGAGGTCGAGCAGTTGGCCGATGGTGCCCTTGCCCCCACCGAAGCTAAGATCGGCCGCGTAGCGCAGCTTGATGCGGTCCAAGGTCTTCAGGATGTCGTCAATCGTCGTTCCGATTCGCGGGGGAACGAGGTTGTCGGCAACAGCGCCTTCCAGCAGGGACCGCTGCAGATCCGGGATGATGTCTGTGAGGCGGCGCAGCGTCTTGTCCTCGAGGAGCACCATGCGATCGGCGTGCTGCATGGCGTCGAGGAGGGTCTCGTAGGGAATCGAGGGCTGGCCCTGGCGGAGAAAGCCAAAAAACACTTCTGGAGCCAGAGCGGTCTTCTCGCGCGCGGTCTTATCGGCTAGACGGAAGCAGGCGATCCATGTTCCGACGATGAGGTGGCTGTGGCCGGTCTCGCCAGCGAGAAAGGAGATGTCCTGGAGATCGCCTTCTCGCAATTCCTGCAATTCCAGCGGCGAAACGCCGTCCAACAGCGGCGTCAGGGCAGCCGTCAGCACCTCCCATGCCGATGCCCCTTTGTAGGGCACGCCTTTCAAGGCGATGTCCAGCTCCAACTCGCGAGGAGCGTTGAACTGTACCGGCGTCTTGTAGAGTTCATTTCCGTCGGGGCCCAGGACCTTCATCACGAGGTCTGCCGAGCCCTTCTCCGCTTTGGCAAAGCGCGAACGAGTGTAGCGAATCTCATAGCGGCCCGCACGCGCCTTGACACTGCCCAGCACTTGCTCGCGACGGAGGTCGCGATCGAAGGCTTGAACAGTGGCGTCACTCAGCAGCTCGCCGAGCTCGTTACGCACTGTGCCGAAGACCCGGAACGAGGGCTCGTCAAGGTCGCGTTTGTCGCTCACCTCGACCTCGATCACGATCGAAGTTTCATTCTGCCTGCTATTCCAGAGGACTGCGTCTTCGGTGCTCCTGATCAGCGTGTCGCCGCGGAAAACCTTGAAGAACAAGTCGGGGCGGCGATCCAGGAATATTTTCTTGAAATAGGACTGATCGACGACGATCTGGAAGACGCCGTCGTCGTTGGTGACCGCGCTGCCGACGAGATCTTCGAAGATCAGGTCCTTGTCCCAAGCCTCGACGCGCAGGGCGTCGATCCCTTGGCGGGTCTGCTTGTTTATCACACGGCCGTTGATGCGGAATGTTTTCTTCGCCATGACTGTTCTCCCAGTAATCCTGTTATCACCAGCCGAGCTACGCTACAGCTTTGTTCGCCGTGTTAGGCGATTGCGCACGCCAGACGCTTTCCTCTTCTCTATGCTTTAGAGGGCAAGTGCAAGCACATCCTTTACAGTAAAGTGCAAGCACATCCCTTACAGTAACATGGTAGAAAACACTTTATGGAGACAATCAACATGAGTAAAAAAGCAAGATTGAGCAAAAGCGTCGCGAGATGGTCATAGCAGTA
>JAUYJB010000120.1 GCA_030688605.1 Hyphomicrobiales bacterium | reverse complement strand
TTCGTTTCCATGCTCACTCCTCGGTTATGTTCGTGCCGGTTACGCCGGCGCGCTTTCCTGGCTGCCCCGATTGCGCAGGGCAGGGGGGAAAGGTTAGAGCAAGCCGCGCTCTGCGAAACTCAGCGCCGACATGCCGGCGATGATGAAATGGTCAAGTACTTTCGTGTCCACAAGCGCAAGCGCGTCCTTCAGTTGGCGGGTAAGCACTTCGTCGGGCATGCTTGGCTCTGCCACGCCCGAAGGGTGGTTATGGGCGAATATGACGGCCGCCGCGTTGTGCGCCAGCGCGGCCTTGACGATCTCACGCGGATATACGCTTGTTTGCGTGAGCGTGCCTGCGAACATCAGATCAGCGCTGATCACCCTGTGCTGCGCGTCCAGCCAGATGCACCAAAATTCCTCACGCTCCAGTGTCCCGAGTGTCAGGCGCAGGTAATCACGCACGACAGCGGGCGATTCGAGCGCTGCAATGTTTGCGCGCGCGAGCCTGCGTATGAGGATATCTCGCGCCCGTGCAATTACTGCATCGTCTGCTGCGTTGCGGTCTGCTGAGTCGCGCAATTCATGCGCGACGCGTGGTTTGCGCGCAAGGTGTGAGTAAATCATGACAGCGGATTGACGTGACTAATTGCGCTCGACGCGCACGAACTGTGTAATGTCACGACCAGGGCGTACTGCGCGAACGAGCGCTATGTCGTCTCGCTCGTTCAGCACTTCGATTAACTCGGGCACGGACAAGCACTTCCGCGACCCGAAAATCCGGACGAATCCGGATTTACTCGGTTCTTCGGCGTAGACTGCGTATTCCATGGCTTTCCTCCATTTGGGTTGTTGAAACAAGGTATGCCCTTACCGTTACTATGTACCCTATTGACCGATAGTTCAAGCGAGAGTTCTTGATCTAGGTCAACGAAACGGAAGAAAGTTCGGACCGGTCCTATGGGCGTACAATCCGGCCCATTGGCACACGATGAACGAGCACCACGCCCACATTGTCCAGATCGCCACCGACCTCCAGGCGATCGCACGCGAGCGCCCCCGAGCAGGCTGCGCCTACTACCGCAACCTCATCGTGCGCCAGCTCGAAGCCGAAGGCTGGTACATCCCCAAAGGCCGCTTCTTCGTCTCCAGCCGCGGCGCCCCCGCAAACTCAGGCCACGCAACCCAACGAGGCGTCCTCGATCTGATCGCCTGGCCGCCCCCGCTCGATAACCCAAGAGCCCCAGGCGCACCCCGCAACCCCGATATCCGCAACAGGCCCCCACCTGTCCTCGTCGAACTCGATAAGCACCAGGTCGGCAAGAAAACCATCGCTAAGCTCGCCAATTTCAATTACCCAGCCACCGCCCGTGTCGTAATCCTCACCCATGCCTCTACCTGCGATTCAGTGCCAGGAATTGACACAATCATCTGTTTGGGAGCATCATAATTATCGTAATTCGAGGGAGGGGTCAGGGGTGGGCGTCTTTTTCAGTTAAAGCACGCTCAACCGAATTAAGCGCAAGGAATTAACAGGTGGACGCGGACCAGGAATCGCCAGCGCTGCAGAACGAACCCGATCTAGGCGCGGATACATTCGACGCACTCCGCATCGGCTACGCAGAATCTCAGACTCTACTCACTCCTGCACAGCAGGCATTCGCCGAGCACTGGGCATATCACCGCAACCAGACAAGGGCTTACCTGCATGCCTACCCAGGGTCAAGCGCTAACGCCGCAAAGACTCATGCGCGCCGTCTTTTCGCTGACGGTCGCGTACAGGCCGAAATCCTGCGCGTCGCCGAGCGTTGGACAGACCATTCGGCGATCAGGCTGGCAGAGCTAGAACACGAGCTTTCGCGCATCGGCCGCTCTGATGTGCGCAAGCTGTTTGACGAGCATGGAAACGTCCGTCCGCCCCATGAATGGGACGCGGACACAGCGGCGGCCGTCTCCTCGTACCAGGAGGAAGAGAAGTGGGAGGGAAGGGGCGAGGATCGGGTCAAGGTAATCACGCGCAAGGTGCGCATGGCCGAGAAGCACGGTCCGCTGCGCACGCTGATGGAGGCCAAGGGCGCCTTCGAGCGCAACAAGGCCCCGCCGGGCATTCAGGCCTCATTCACGATCAACCTCGGTGCCGGGCCTCAAGCGCTCGGTGGTGCTGGGCAGAGCTTCACTGTCGATGTCGGGGGCGGAAGCGCTGTGCCAAAGGCCAAGAAGATGCCGAAGGTCAAGGCTCTGCCGGTTGATATCGATGCCACGAAAACCGCGCCAGATGGGGTTTTCCAGCCATCGCACACAGAGCCTATCAAGCCACCGGCCAAGCGCAAGGCACCGAAAAAGCCGGGCAAGCGAGCGCTGCGAGCCAAGCGCCGGGCTCTACAGGCCGCTGGATCGCAATCCGCCAAGGTCCGTACCCACTCCAAGGCCGCCACGCCCCCGCCTGATACCTCGAAAATGGCTCAGGACGGGGTTTTCCAGCCAATCGAAGAGGCCGACCACATATACAATGGTGCGATCGATCGACCGATCGAGCCGCCAGCGGGGGCAGCGGGGGCAAACGACCGACCGGCGACGCGAACCAAGGTGCGATCGCTCTTCGGGGACCTGGCATGACCGCGAGCGTCCGCCTGCATCGATGCGCGATGATGATGCGCTCGGCCACCGCGAGGGCCTCGACCTTGCCAAGCCGGGGTGCGCCGTCGCCCAGCCTCGGGACGGCCGCCCAGCGCTCGCCGTGGCCGTGGCCATGCACCCGGCATCGCTTCGAAATGGGGCCCACGGTGCACGGCGTTGTAGAGAGCGGGTTGTCTCTCCCTCCCTCTTCCCAGCCGTTTCACGTGGAACAATCCAAGCCATCATGGGCAAATTGGAGTAGGCTGTGTCAAATTTTTCAAAAAATCTGGAGCAAAAAGCCGTGAATTTGGCATCGCAGACGACGAGAAGTCGCCTTGACGAAGGTCAAGATCATGGTCTATGCTTGAAACAGGTCGGCAGTTCTGGTGAAGATAGCGCGCTCGCTGAGACGGTAGCGCTCCCGGTGCCGACCGTCCTCACACCTCCCCCGAAGGCTCCCGATACGTTCCACGAGGAAACGGCGGGGGCCGCTTCGGCATATTTTCCTTGGCCGACATCGAGGAACCATCCTGGTGTAGTTGATGAGGCTGCGAGAAGTGGTGGTCGCGGCGCGCCATCGGTGCATGGTTCATTCTGGTCTGCGTGGACTGTGTTCAATAGGGTGATTCCCTGATGGCAAACGCTGCCCGCCTTGCTCGATTTGGGACGCAGCCGGGTGCGTATGCGGCGAACTACACTGCTGCGCCGATTCTTGCGGACTTTCACCGCTCTGAGGCGTTCATTCGAGGGGTGAGGGGGCCGCGGGGGTCCGGAAAATCCGTTTCTTGCGTCATGGAAATGGTGATTCGTGCGCACCAGCAGGCGCCGGACAGGTGGAGGCGGAGGCGTTCGAGGTTTGCGGCGATTCGGAACACGTATGCCGAGTTGAAGAAGACGACGATGGCGACGTGGAAGGAGTGGGTACCGGAGACGATTGCGCCGATCAACCTGGGTGAGCCGATGACGGCGCGGATGATCCTCAAGTTGCCCGATGGGACGACGGTCGACATGGAAGTGGTGTTCATTTCGTGTGACAAGCCTGCGGATGTGGGCAAGTTGAAGTCGATGGAGAACACCGCGGTGTGGTTGAACGAGGCTTCCGAGCTCGACAAGTCCGTTTTGGACATGGCGACGGCGACGGTGGGGCGGTTTCCGAACAAGAAGGACGGGGTTTCGTTCACGTGGGCCGGGATCATCATGGATACGAACTCCATGGATGATGATCACTGGTGGTATGCGCTCGCCGAAGGGGCCGATGACCCGGATGATCAGGCGGCGGGTGAGGAATTAAAGGCGAAGATCCAGGAGCAGCTTGCCTTACTCGGGATGGATCGTCCGCTGATGCAGTTTTGGGAGCAACCGCCGGCGTTGCTCGAGGCCGATGGGTCATATGTGCCCAATCCGGCGTGCGAGAACGCGAATAATCAGCCGATGGGGTTTGCCTATTGGCTTTTGCTCGTTGCTGGCAAATCGAAGGACTGGATCGACCTCAACATCCTGAACAAGTACGGCAAGGTGATCGACGGAAAGCCGGTCTACAGCGAGTATGACGACCAGGTGCACGGAAAACCGCTCTCTTTGACGCCGATCGACGGGATGCCGATCAGAATCGGGATGGACTTCGGGCTTTCGCCGGCAGCGGTGCCCGGGCAGTGCTCCCCGATGGGGAAATTGCTTGTTTTTGGCGAGTTGGTCGCAAAAGAGCGCTCGATGGGCATGCAACAGTTCATCAATGACGCCCTGAAACCCTATCTCGTGAACCGGTTTGGCCTCACGGACCGCAATGGCGACCCGTGGAGGTACATCATCACCGGGGATCCGGCAGGGGATTCGCGATCGCAGAACGACGAGGTCACCGGGTTCGATGTCGTGAGAAATGCGGGGTTCGATATCGAAGCTGCGCCCACTAACAACTTTTCGGCGCGCCGGGATGGCGTCGCCTGGTTCTTGAATAAGCGCGAAGGCTTTGCGATGGACAAGTCGGCGATCTCGTGCAGGAAGGGTCTGCGCGGTGGGTATCACTACCGGCGTGTGCAGGTCGGAGGCGATGCGCGCTACGCCGATACGCCCTACAAGAACAAGTACAGCCACCCCGGGGACGCATTGCAGTACCTCGCGCTGCCCTACGTGGCAGTCGAAGTGCCGGCCTACGGCTCGAAAGCCATTCCTGAGTGGGCGAAAAAGCTCCCCCGCGGGGCGTTGTCGAACCGCGCGTGGACGCACCGGGCCGGAAGATGAACGCACCACAGACATTCTTCCTTCCGAACCGCTACTCTTCGACCGAGCCCGGGACGGAGTTGATTCCAGGGCAGGACCCCTACGCCGACATCCGCAACGGCACGCTCATGATGCCCGGCTGCCACAGCCAGGATCTCATGCTCCTCATGATGGAGCGGTACCTGCGCGCCGATGCGGCGCTCTCGACCTGGTCCGAGGATGCCAAGCGCTGCATAGACTTTGTCGAAGGTAAGCAGTGGTCCGCGGAGGAGATCCAGTTAGCCGAGGAAGAGGGCCGCCCATGGCTCACCCTGAACAAGATCGCGCCCTTGGTGCGCCTCGTCCTTGGCTATCACCGGCAAAACCGGCTCGATAACCGTTTTCTGCCCACCGATGATGCGGCGAGCACGGCGGCTGTCGCCGACGTCCTGACGAAGATCGTGAAGCAGATTTCGATCAACAACAAGGAGCACTACGTCGACACCGAGGTCTTCCTCGACGGCCTCCTGGGTGGGCGCGGCTATTACGACTGGCGCCTTGATTTCGAGCGGAACGACTTTGGCGAGATCAAGGGCATTGCGAAGGATCCGTTCACGATCCGCCCGGACCCCGATGGGGACACCTACGACCCGAAGGGCTGGGGCTACGTGTTCGAGGGCCGCTGGTGGAATCTGGATGAGATCGAATTCACCTTCGGCCGGCGCGTCTCCCAACTGATCTCGCCGCTTGTTGTCTCAGGCGGCTACCGCGGCGGCGTGCCGTCGGACATCCTGGATTTTGTCGAAGAGCGAACGCCGTGGAGAACCTTTGGAGGTCAACAGGTCGGTAGTTTCAGTTCCGGTTTCGGTTCGATCGAGTCCTATATCGCCAGCTCGGTCGATCCGTATCGGAAAAATATCCGCGTCGTCGATTGCCAGCATTACCTTCGCGTCATGCAGCGCTCGATCGTTGACCTTGAGACCGGGGACCGGGAGCCGATACCTGATCGGTTCAGCCGGCCGCAGATCGAGAAGATGATGCAGTGGTGCGCGATGGATTACGCCATGCGTGGGGTCCCATTTCCGCTTCGCGTCGAGTGGCGCCCGACCAAGCGCGTGCGTTGGACAACCATGATTGGCGACATCGTCGTCTACGATCAGTGGAGCCCCTACGAGAGCTTCTCGATCGTCCCGTTCTTTCCGTGGTTCCGGCGCGGCAAGACCCGCGGCATGGTCGATGATCTGATCGACCCGCAGCGCGAGGTCAACAAGCGCCGATCTAGCCAGATCGACATCCTCACCAGGATCGCCCACTCGGGCTGGACCTGGGAGAAGAATTCGCTCGATGAGGAAGAGAAGATCAAGATCGAGGAGCACGGCGGCGCCGCCGGCCTCAACATCGAGTACAAGGGCCCGAACGCCCCGCAGCGGATCGAGCCCGGTAAGATGCCGACAGGCATCGAGCGGCTTGAGCAAGCGGCTGCCATGGACCTGAAGGAGATCGCCGGGATCAACGATTCCGCGCTCGGCCAGCTTGACCGCGTGCAGTCTGGGCGCGCGATCGAGGCGCGCACCAAGCAGTCGATCCTCGGGTTAGAGATGTACATGGACAATGCGAAGCGCACCAAGAACCTGTGTGGCGACAAGAAAATCGAGATGATCCAGAACCACTACACCGAGGCGCGCCTCTTCAAGATCGAGGGGCACGGCGGCCTGTGGAACACACTCGGGATCAACGCTCGCCAGGCAACCGGCGAGATCCTGAACAATGTCACCGTCGGGCGCTACGCGCTCACCGTCGACGAGACCCCGCTTTCCGCGACCTTCATGGCGACGCAGTACGAGGAGCTCGTCAACATGATCGATACCGGCATCGTCGCCCTGCCGATGGTTCAGGATATCGCGGTTGACCTTTCGACCCTGCCGCAGAAGGAACTGATCAAGCAGCGCCAGAATGCCTACCTGCGGGCGCAAGGGTTGGTCACCGCGGACGACCTCGTTGCCATGCAGGCGGCAGGCGTGCCGGTCGATCCGAGCCAGATTCAACAGCCACCCGAGCAAGGTGCTCAAGGCGGCGGGAAAAAAGGGGCGTCTGCCGCGGGCGCACCCGAAGGTGGAGCTAGGCAACAGGCGGCGAGTGCAGGTCCGGGAGGGCCAAGTGCAGGACCCTAGGAAGTTGAGGAACCACAAACCCTGATGAGGAAACGATCATGACCAGATTGACTGATGTAGGCAAGTGCACCGCTTCTGTGATGAAGACCATTATGGCCCCGCAGGTGGGGAGAGAGGACGTGACCGACGTCATCGGCTACGTCGAAGGCATCGGCGGGCCGAGTGGCGTACTGACGCCGACCTTCCGCGGCCAATGGTACGCGGATATCACGAACCCGGATTCGCTCCTGTGGTATCGCTCCGTCGGGCCCCTGAACACCGACTGGACCGGCATGGGCGACTTCGGCACCGGCACCGTGTTCGATGCGGTTGCGGCCGGCACGGTGAGCGCTTCCAAAGCGGTTGTCGTCAGCGCCGACAAGGACATCGGAGACTTTCGGCACATCAATGTGCTCGGGCACGGCAACGTCGCATCGAACCAGGCGCTCGGCACGACCGCCCTGGATGCGAACACGACCGGGGCGCGGAACACCGCCGTCGGGGTTGGGGCCTTGGGCGCTAACGTAACTTCCGATGATTCGACCGCTGTCGGGAACGATGCCCTGGCTGCCAGCACTGGCGCGAGCAATACCGCTGTCGGATCGAAAGCCCTCGACGCCAACGTCGCCGGCGCGCGCAACGTCGCCGTCGGTCTGGACGCGGGCGGCGCGCAAGCCGGCGCGACGGACAACGACAACGTCTTCGTTGGTTATGATGCGGGCCTGCTCGCCAACGGTTCGGCCTCTGGCGGGAACGTGGCGGTCGGCTCGCAGGCGCTCGATGCGATCACGACTGGAATTGACGCGACCGCCATAGGCTTCAAAGCCCTTGGCGCAAGTACCGCGAGCGGCAACGTGGCTGTTGGCGCAAGGGCACTCGATGCGAACGTGGCCGGCCTTCGCAACGTGGCGGTCGGTGTCGACGCCGGTGGCGCTGCTGCTGGCGCAAACGACAACGACAACGTCTTCGTGGGCCACAACGCCGGGCTTCTCGCGAACGGTTCGGCCTCCGGCGGGAACGTCGTGGTGGGCTCAACCGCCTTCAACGCGGCGACCACAGCAATCAGTTGTACGGTGGTTGGCTTCAACGCTGGTGGAGCGGACGTAACCGGCGACGGGATTACGGCAATCGGGAAAGACGCTCTGGCAGCGAATACCGCCGCCGGCAATACTGCAGTGGGCACGAACGCGCTGGACGCGAACGTGGCGGGTGTAAGGAATGTCGCTGTTGGCCAGGACGCTGGCGGCGCGCAGGCGGGCGCGAACGACAACGATAATACTTTCGTTGGTCACAACGCAGGTTTGCTTGCCAATGGCTCTGCGAGCGGGTCCAACGTCGCGGTCGGTTCCCTTGCCCTGGATGCGCTGACAACCGGAATCGATGCGACTGCGATTGGCAAGGGGGCATTGAGTGCGAGCACGGCCAGCGGCAACGTCGCCGTCGGTGCGCGCGCGCTGGACGCCAACGTGGCCGGTGTCAGAAACGTGGCCATCGGTGTTGATGCGGGCGGCGCTGCTGCCGCTGCAACGGACAACGACAACGTCTTCGTGGGCCACAACGCGGGCTTGCTCGCCAATGGCTCGGCGAGCGGGGGCAATACGATCGTCGGATCGACCGCCTTCAACGCAGCTACCACGGCGATCGACTGCACGGCCATCGGGTTCAACGCGCTCGGTGCGGATGTGACTGGCGACGGTGCTACCGCCGTCGGAAAGAACGCATTAGCCGCGAGTACGGCAGCGGGCAACACAGCCGTCGGCGCAGGTGCTTTGGACGCGAACGTCGCTGGTGTTCGCAACGTGGCGGTCGGTCTGGACGCGGGCGGCGCTGCCGCAGGCGCTAACGACAATGACAATGTGTTCATCGGGCACAACGCTGGCCTCTTGTCCAACGCCTCCGCTTCTGGCGGCAACACCGCTGTCGGATCGAAGGCCCTGGATGCGGCCGTGACTTCCATCAGCGCGACAGCAGTTGGCTTCAACGCGCTGGGGGCGAGCACTGCCGATGGCAATACGGCAGTGGGCGCAGGCGCGCTCGATGCCAACGTCGC
>JAUYJB010000119.1 GCA_030688605.1 Hyphomicrobiales bacterium | reverse complement strand
TTCGTTTCTGGCCATACACACAGCATATCGCAAGGCGTCAGGTCTTTCAATGGTTTCCAGCCGAAAGAATCCACCCAAACCTTGTGTGTCGGCGTGCCTTGAAGCTTGCGACCATCGGATAGCGTAACCACGAGAGTGACCGCCTGCCGCTTGGTAAGCCTTCCACCCTCCACCGCACGCCATCCGCCGCGCGTCCACGCCATATCGCCAACCGCGACACTCTCAATGGAAACCTCTCCGCGCGATGTCGTTATAAGCGTACCAGCCGCAAGACACTCATCGTCGTTCGCCTTTACCACCTCGTCCATCATCGCGCCTGTGGCTCTATCCCGGCGATGCTCATACGACTCCATACCCAACGCCAGCTTTTCACAGGTCGGCGAGACCGTCAACCGTGGAATGCCCGCCGCATTCATCGCCAGACGGTCGCGCACCGCCTGAATCCCACCCTTTACGTCGTTGTCCGCCGGTTCGACCGGCAAGCCCGCCTCTTGCATCGACGCGCGAAGCATCGCCGCCGACGGATCGATGTAAATTGTGACCCCGGAGTCGTGGTATCGATAAACCAACTGTGACGCCGCCTCAATGATCTCCGCCTCGACCTTCCGCCGCTCGACCCATTCCTCGATGACATGGGCGCGGTCCTCACCATCCAACCCCACGACTTCCATCGCCGTCGGATGGTTATAGCCTACGTCGCAACCGATCACGACGCGCACCCATTGCGCCTTACGCTCCTTAAAATGCACCGACCGCAGCCAATCGGGATAGACCAACTGGTCCGACCCCACCCACAGACCGTCCACGTAACGCAGTTTCGCCACGCCCGTGAACGTGGCTAAGTCGGCCAGATAGCTCGGCCGAAGGAAGATGTTATCGACGGATTTGGTCTGGATCGCCCGGCAGTTAGGAGCACACACCGAATCCGGCACCAAACCAAACCGCACGCCCAACCAGTGCGACGGCGGACCCGGATTACACGCCCCGTAAAGCTGGTTCTTCAACCCCTTCACCCGCACGCGGCACCGGCCGCGCAACTGCGTCCAATCCTCCTCCAGCAATTCCACCGCCTCATCCACCGCACAACCGGAGAGGTTATAGGAGCCGATCTTCGCGGCATCGTCCAAACCAAAATATTGAATCTCGCCTCCCTTGCGCAGGCGAATGACCTTATCCGATTTGTTGTGCGTGTAGTGACCAGGCGGCAGCACCGGCGGCAAATCACCGTCCGGCTCCAGCAACGTCTTGAGCGTCGTCGCTTTCAGCGTCACCAGGTGCTTGCGGCACAAACCTTCACGCGCGCCGGGAACGCTGGCGCGGAGAACCAGCCGGAGGCACACAGCACGAGACTTGCCAGCCGCGAACGCCCCGCTGTAAAGGACTTCGCGCTCCTCGGCCTTGAGGAACTGAAGCTGCTTGGGCAGAGCGCGATGCCGAACCTCACCGATCTTCCTGATCGCCATCGTCCGTTGATTCCCCATCGGCCGACGTTGCCGGTTCAATGATGACCTGAATACCCCCGCCGTCCGGCCCGCTGTGCTCATGCGAAGTCTTGTCGCCCCAGTCTAGCCGGTTCATGCGGGCAATCACCCACTTCATCGTATCGATCTTCACGCGGGCGGCCTGCGCGTCAATCTCTCCGCGCTCACACCGCTCGGCCACGTCGAGCATGTCGTCCACCATCACCGTCGCGCGCTCTTCTCGGGCGATCATGTACGCATTGAGCGCGTATCGGCCGGCGTCTGTGGCGCGTCTCCGCCATTCTCGAAACACTTCGCGCGACGTGCCCTCGGCGGTACAAGCCTCTTTGACCGTTGCGCCTTCCGAAATACGGTTACAAATGCGGTCCACAAGGGCCGGATCATAGGTACTTGCCGGCATGTCAAATCCTCCCATCTGCTTCGGTGTACACCTGCACGGCACCGTTGATCTTCGTCGCCGTGCCCTCCTTCAACTGGACCTGAATGATTCGCGAGCCCAGCGCGTTATCGATGCTGACAACCGCCGGCGTGTTGTTCGCCGGGCTGTACACCGTGTATTTCGACGCGCTGAACAACAGGCCCGCCGTCGCCGTCACCGTGTCAACCGCCAAATCGGTCGCATCAAACGCCAAACCCGCCACGCCCGCATACGTCGATACCGTCAACGCGCCGGTCAGCAGCAGGTACGGCACCCAGCCGGTGTCGTCAAGGTGATTCCAGCCGATGATGTTGTATGTGGCGGTTCCGCCGTCCGCAGCGCCCCAAAAAACGAAGTTGGCCCGCTCGTGGACCAGCCGCGATCCGTGGCGGTGCTCCATCGACACCACGCCGTTCGGCTCGGTCGCCGATGTTTTGGCCGGTCTGGTTAACGTGGTCGCCGGTACGGCCAACACCGCGCCGGAAGTGATGTCGGTCCCAAACAGTGTCGTGAAATCACGGGCAGATAGCATGAGTGGTGATCTCCAGTGCGGCCCTTACCGGGCGGCAAGTGTAAAACGTCCTACGCTACAGCTACGGACTGTTGGCTCTGCTGATTCTGTTGCGCGTCCCACCAACGTAGTGCGGTGCGCTTAATCTTCGGCCATCCAAGCGGCAGTACCCACAGCGAACGATAATCCTTGTCCTGCCGACTCGCTATGTCGAAACCGCCATGGGGCTGCCGCTCATCGGCGAGGTACCGCACTAGGCGGCGAATCTCGGCGCGGGCAATACCCATATCGGCGGAGAGATGGTCTACGTCGGTTTCAGACCACAGACCCAGGTAGGTCAATAATTCCATCGCCCGAGCGTGTGTTTCGGGGTCAACCGGAGAAGGTTTCATACATCTCATCCTTCTTGGGTCGGCACCGGCGTGGCCAGCGCCCGCTTCTGGTTCTGGTGTGACTGCCACAGCTCGATGCCGAACGCCACAATGGTCATTACGGCCAGCGCGGCCTTGTTCGCATCGTCGGCTGCGTAGCCGACCGCGCCCGCCGCAATCGCCAGCTTCATCACCAGACGGGCGAGAAACCCGGTGCAAACCGGGCCGGTGAGAAACGCCTTGATCGTGTCGATGTTCATGTGTAGCAGTCCTCGTAGAGTGATTGCAGTGGTGGCGACCTCAAAAGGTCAACGCGGCCAAAGCGACGCTAATCGCCGCCTTGCCGATGGCCTCCATGATCTGCCTGCCGACCTGCCGGGCGTCGTAGCTGTCCTGTGCCATCTGCTCCATCATCGGCGTCAGCAGCGCCTTCTCGGCTTCCAACTCCTCGGCCGACATGCTGGAGTGCAGCGTGTCGAGGATCGACGGCGCGCTCTTGCCGCTCAATTTCTCATACAACGCCTTGAGGTTGTCCATGCCCTGATCCTGCGCGATGCGCCACACGGCGGGCGCATAGGTCGGGACAATCTGGCGAAACGCGGCGGGGAGCTCGGCCGTCAACTCGTTGATCTTCGCCATGACGGCGTCGGGAATGTCACTCATCGCCGCTCACCTCCACCTTTCGCACCAGGACCGGCTCGCAGACGAAGCACGGCACGAAGCCGTCGTAATTCGCCGGCCGCACGATCTGGAACTCCAGCTGCTTGAGTGCGGCGTGCGGCGCGCCCAGCGCGACCACTTCGCACGTCACCGTTACAGTGTCACCGATGCCGATGCGCTGGCCGTCGGCGTCGAGGTACGGGAGGGAATCGTCCACTACTCACCTCCCGGCTTGCGGCCGTTGGCCCAATCCGCGAATGAAGACCACTGGACCGCATCCTCATCGATCCAGCCCCGCACGCCAGCGGGTACGTCCTCATGCTCGGCGATGGCGGCAGCGTAGGCCCGCGCATTCGCGGCCGTCGAATCGATCAGCGCCGCGTCGGCGGGCCGGACGACGACGCATCCGGCCAGCACTATGACGGCGAACAGGCACGCGAACACTACAACTAGTGGTCTCACGGGTCGGCCTCCGCTATGGGTGGGGTTCATGCCTGTCATTATGGCCGAGATAGGAGCGGCAATCAACGCCGTTTCGGCGTTCCAAGCACGAAATTGCCAAAGTTCTGGCGTTTCGGGCGCAACTTTTGGTAATTTCGTGCGTGCGTAGAGGAGAGGAAGCGGGCTAAGTTTTCC
>JAUYJB010000118.1 GCA_030688605.1 Hyphomicrobiales bacterium | reverse complement strand
GCCAGTGCCAGCACCGGCAAAGAAGCCAATGGTGCCTCCGATAAGACTGCCTAATACCCTGCTTTTCATTTCTTCTCCCTAGTGCAAGGCAACTCCATGGCAAATGTCTGCTATTGGAAAGCTGCGTTGCATCGCTTTTGTGCGTCCTGAACCTACGTCAAACTGGATTAGCCGCAGGGGGCAACGTCACCGGGCACACTGAGGCCTGCAGGCGGGTCCATCTCATTGAAGACCAAGTCAAGCGTCCTCATCATAGTAGAGGGTGTCGAGCATCGCTACGCGATAGTCCCACAACTCGCCATCGCCGCCGCTGGGATGAGGTGCGTTGTACCAGGGCGACGACTGGATCGGCACGATGATCCGATCCCAATAATTCGCCAGCGAAAGCGTCGTAGGGGCAAAGTTCAGTGCCTCGGCCAAATTGCCCTTATTCTTCCCGTTCGCGCAGACAAACGTGTCGGGCCGCTTCATGGCAAGTAGCCTTGTCGCCGTCGGAAACTCTCCAACATGATGGGCGTCCGCATCCAAAAATGCCTTACGGAAACGCCGACAATATTCTTCGAAATCTTCGCGAGTAACCGGGTTGAACCGCCCCGGGTCCGTCGGAGACCGTCAACTTAAGTAAGGATGATGGTTATGACAAAAAGCAAAATGGCAAATCGCTACTCGCCTGAGGTCCGCGCGCGTGCGGTCCGGATGGTGTTCGAGCATCAAGGCTCATACGAAACGCAGGCGGGCGCGATTGCGGCCATTGCACCCAAGATTGGCTGTATTCCCCAGACTTTGGGCGGATGGGTCAAGCAGGCCGAGAAGGACAGCGGCATGCGCGACGGAGTGACAACCGAAGAACGTGATCGCATCAAGACGCTGGAACGGGAAAACCGGGAGCTGCGCCAGGCGAATGAAATCCTGCGCAAAGCGTCAGCATATTTTGCGCAGGCGGAACTCGACCGCCCACTGAAGCGATGATCGGCTTCATTGAAGATCAGCGCGCTGTCTACGGCGTCGAGTCGATCTGCAGGGTTCTGCCGATCGCGCCGTCGACATACTACCACCACCTGGCGTGCCTCGCTGATCCATCCAAAGCTTCGGCGCGGCATCAGCGGGACACAGAAATTCGCCCGGAGATCAAACGTGTCTGGGATGAAAATTACCAAGTCTATGGGGTCCGCAAGGCATGGCATCAACTCACGCGCGAGGGCTTTGAGCTGGCGCGCTGCACGGTGGAGCGACTGATGAAACAGATCGGCATCCGTGGGGCCGTGCGCGGAAAGGTGGTCAAAACAACGATCCCTGATACGGCAGCCCCCTGTCCGCGCGACAAGGTGAACCGCGTGTTCCGAGCACCAGCCCCGAACCTTCTCTGGGTCAGTGATTTTACCTACGTGTCGACATGGCAGGGCTTTGTGTATGTAGCTTTTGTCATCGACACATTCGCTGATCGCATCGTCGGCTGGCGGGTCTCGCGGTCTGCCAAAACTGACTTTGTTCTCGATGCTCTTGAACAGGCCCTGCATGATCGGCGGCCCGTTCAGAAAGGGGGATTGATCCATCACTCGGATCGCGGCGGGCAATATTTATCCATTCGCTATACCGAGCGTTTGGCCGAAGCAGGCATTGAACCATCGGTCGGCAGCGTCGGGGATTCCTACGACAACGCCCTCGCTGAAACTATAAACGGTCTCTACAAAACCGAGCTGATTCATCGTCAGGGCCCGTGGCGCAACATGCAGGATCTGGAGATGGCCACCCTCGGATGGGTCGATTGGTTCAACAACCGGCGCCTGCTTGGCCCCATCGGAAACATCCCGCCAGCAGAGGCTGAACAGAACTTCTATGCACAGCACGACGTGCTCGATATGGTCGCGTGAAATGAAGCTATAGGTCTCCGGTGAAACCGGGGCGATTCAAGGCGGCCAAGCAGCTCTTACCCATTCTCGACGAGATCGGGGACATGCCGCTTGGCGCGATCACAGGGGCGTTGTTGAAAAGCCTTGGTCGCAAGCTGAAGCCGAATGCCTGTACCGATACCTGGTGGCGCGAGATCGTGACTCCGGCACGGTCAGTCATCAACCATGCTCATGAGCACAAAGGGACGCCGCATCTTTCGGTCAAGCGTTATGACAAGTTCGAGCGGATCGCTCAGGACGAGCGGCGGCGAAAGACAAGCCGGGTTGAACGCATCCCCGCGACGCGCGACTGGATCGAGGCGTTTTGTGCGGAGGCCGATCCGTACAACGCGGCCTTGGCCCGTTTCATGTTCGAGACCGCAGCGCGGATCGATCAAGCGGTTTCGATTGAACCGCGTGATCTGAGACCACCGACCTGCGAGGTTAAGGTCAAAGCACAAAAGGGCCATGCCGAGGGTTGGATCACCGTTTCCCCACAGATGATGTCCGAGCTGGTGGCACTGAAGCCGAAGCGGCCCAAGAACCTCAAAACGGGGGCGCTCCTGTCGCCGCGCGTCTTCGGGTACGGCAGCCCGACTGGCTATAACAACCGCTGGAAGACCATCTGCAAGAAAGCGGGCATCCCATACCTGTCGGCGCACCGCGCCGGACGGCATGGATTCTACACTGAACTGGTGGTGCGGCAGGGAGTCGATCCAGTCACGGCGGCCAAGGCGGGGCGGTGGTCAGACGCCACTTTGCCCATGCGCATCTACGCCCATGCAGAGACCGACGAGGCCGAGGTCAGGGCGCGGTTTCGTACAAACTATGTACAGCCGACC